>CBFIJI010000004.1:0-55170 GCA_965662885.1 Flavobacteriaceae bacterium
GAGATCGGTGCGTGTTACAAACTGAGCAGTCAGTAGGCTACTCCAAAAGAGCAATAAATAAATTAACTTGTTCATGGGGACTTTTTTAACTCACTTTATGGCTTCGCCGCGGTTCATCACAGAAACCTTTATTTATATAAATACTATTTTATAAGCTTTCCCTTAATAGATGGGGTGCTAAGGAGCTAGGTTTAACTGAAGTAAACTTTTATTCTTACTTTAAAGTATTCTTTCTTCATTTTATGAATTACTTCAACTTAGGAAAGTCATTAGAGCGAGTCTGTTAGCGGTCTTTTTCTCTCTAAGGGCTAACCTGATTTTAGTGCGAAGAGCTTTATAAAAGGAAGATTTTTTAAGGAAATATTTATCAATAATAGCTAATGAAGCTTTATTAAAAAGCAATAGCTCGTTACCGATGGATAGTGTTTTTAAGGAATTGAATTTATTTAAACAAAATGGGGGCTCAAAAAAAGCTTCAATATTGGAAAAATTGGAAAAGAAATTGGGCATTCGTTTCAGATTTGGTTGTCACATTACAAACTTAAACATTAAATTTCTTTCACAAAATTTTTAAGCCCGAATTCAATAGAATAAACTTTTAGGATAAGTAAGGTATTAAAAAATCAATTTTTTTAGCCTAAAGCTTAGGCTTTTTTGAATTTTTGCAAATAAATCAGCGTTAAGGATAAAAGGAGAAACAACCCTGCTGGGAAAAATTTAATTCCTGGATCACCTATTTTAAAGTGCATGGCGATAGCACCTACCATCAAGACACCAATAACACTAGCAGCCGGGATAATCAATTTATCATAAAAAATCCCTAGGATCAGTAAAACAGCAGCCAGAATTTTGACTGCGCCGACGACATACATCATATTTTCACTCAAACCATACACTTGAAATTCTTCCAATAGAGTGCTGGCATCACCCCCTCGGTAAATGGTTGGTTTTCCAAAGCGGAAAAGCCAAACGTTTAAAATACTAAGTGAAGTTATTGCAATAAGAAGCGTTTTAATCCATTTCATAATGTAAAAAGGTATATATAAAGATAACTAAATTTAAAATCAAAAAAACAAAAGAAGGGAGCGTTTGAAAAAAATTATCTCCAATCTTAATTCGGGTTAAAAATCCAAGAAACATTAAAACACTTAATCCTAAAGCACTAATTAAGAGCAGTGTTTTATTAAAAAGACCCAATATCAGTCCCAAAGCCCCCAAGAGCTGAAGTACTCCCGTTAAAACCCGGAATTTGGACAGTCCAAAGCGGACAAACTCTTTTTTGAGTTCGGGATTAATGAGTGCCGATACCCCGTAAAATAAAAACGAAATACTTGATATCAGGATAAGAAGTTTAATAAAGCGCATCAGATTTAAAATTAGTTTCAAGATAATATAAATTATTATAGTAAAGAACCACTTATGCTTAATACGTCCAATTTAGATTGAAAAACAATACCTTTAAAGACGAACTTTAAAAGTGCCTAAGAATTTGGGAAAGCGCGACAAATCTTGTGATCATTGCAACAAAAAAGAAAACACGCTTTATCGGATTCGTCATAAAGCTCATGATAAAACATGGGTATTTGTGTGCAAAGAATGTTTATTAACCTTAAAGGAAAACAATCCCCATTATCAGTATGGGGGGACGTGGAAACGATAAGTTGGTGGGTCTTAAAGGAGGGGGATTATTCCCTTGAACAAGCTTTAAACATTTGATAGACTCCATTTAATAGCAATTCACAAAAAGGCTTAAAAGAGAATTTAGTATTTTTAATACATTACATGATATAAAGAAAACAGTTATGATCAAGCGAGAAAATCTTTTCTTCCACCTATTTTTTCTAATTTTCCTAAGTATTCAGGCACAAACAGTGCCATTGGAGTCCTTAAAAGCTCCTGTTGAGATTAAGAGAGATCAATGGGGGATTAATCATATTTATGCTGAAAATCAGCATGACCTTTTTTTTGCTCAAGGCTATGCTGCCGCAAAAGATCGATTGTTTCAATTTGAAATTTGGCGAAGACAGGCCAGTGGAACCGTTGCTGAAATTCTTGGTGAAGATGAGTTAAAAAGAGATTGGGGCACACGTCTTTTTAAATACAGAGGAGATTTAACGGAAGAAATGGAGCACTATCATCCCGATGGTGTTGAAATCATTACAGCCTACACAAAAGGTGTTAACGCCTATATTGAGGAAGCCTTAAAAACCCCAGAGGACTTACCGATCGAATTTAAAATGTTGGAACTCCTTCCTCAAAAATGGACTCCCGAGATTGTCATTTCAAGACACCAAGGTCTTTTAGGGAATATTGGTCAAGAGTTGGCGATTGGGAGAGCTGTGGCCAAATTGGGAGTGGATACGGTAAAAGATTTGATGTGGTTTCACCCCAAAGAACCTGTATTGGATTTGGACCCAAAAATTCAAGGTAATTTGTTGGATGCGCCCATTCTTGAACTCTATGAAGCCTTTCGAAAACCCATTGATTTCCAAACGAAAGCAGTTGCTGAAGAGTATCGTAATTTAGGGCAATCGATTGCTGCACATCAATTTCCTTCTAAAGAGGAAGACAGTTTATCGATTGGAAGCAACAATTGGGTAGTAAGCGGAGCACGAACTGCCGATGGTAATACGTATATGGCCAATGACCCCCATAGAACCATTGCAGGTCCTTCTTTGCGCTATATGGCTCATTTGGTTGCGCCAGGATGGAATGTCATCGGAGGGGGAGAACCTGAAATCCCAGGAATCTCCATTGGACATAACGAATATGGTGCTTGGGGATTAACGGTTTTTAGAACTGATGGAGAGGATTTATACATCTACGATATAAATCCTGAAAACCCCAATCAATATCAATACAAAGGCGAATGGAAAACGATGAAAGTCATTACCGATACGATTAAAATTAAAAACAAAACAGACAAAGTCGTTCAACTTCAATATACGCATCATGGCCCTGTAGTTTATACAGACTTGGAACACAATAAGGCCTATGCTGTTCGTAGTGCTTGGCTAGAACCCGGAGGTTCTCCCTATTTGGCTTCCTTACGAATGGATCAAGCCAAGAATTGGGGCGAATTTCGTATCGCCTGTCACTACAGCCATATTCCAGGAGAAAACATGATTTGGGCCGATCCTAAAGGAAATATTGGGTGGCAAGCTGTTGGGATAGCTCCTGTGAGAGAAAATTTTAGCGGTTTGGTTCCTATTCCGGGTGACGGTTCTTATGAATGGAAGGCCTATTTACCCATTTTGGAAAAACCGAACAGTTATAATCCCGAGTCAGGGTTTATCGCAACGGCCAATCAAAACGTTACCCCAGACGATTATCAACATTGGAATGCCATTGGCTATTCGTGGTCAGACCCCTATCGTGGCGATCGGGTCAATGAGGTTTTGTCATCCACAAACCAACTCACGATGGAACAGATGAAAGCCTTGCAAGTCGATTATTTATCCCTTCCTGCAAGAACGTTGGTTCCCTACTTAAAAACACTTTCTTTAAAGGGGAGAGCTAAAAAAGCAAAAAAGGCGTTAAAGGATTGGAATTTTGAATTACAAGCCACTTCCATCCCAGCAGCTATTTATGTTGCATGGGAAAATGAAATTAAGAGAATGGCACATGAACAGTTTGTTCCTGATGAGGCAAAAGCGTTCATCAAAAATTTACAATTAAAAAAAGTCATGGATTGGATCACCAAACCTGATACCCGTTTTGGCCAAGACCCAATAGCAGGAAGAGATGCTTTTTTAAGCACAGCTTTTGAACGTGGAGTGGCCTTTTTAGAAGAGCGCTTGGGCAATGATTTGAGTCAGTGGCAATATGGACAAAAAGAGTTAAAACATACCTATATTAAACACCCATTAAGTAAAGTAGTCAATGATGAAATACGCAATCAGTTGGATTTTGGGCCTTTGCCCAGAGGTGGAAATGCCTATACGCCCGGATCGACGGGAAGCAACTATCAACAATCCAGTGGGGCTTCTTTTCGAATGTTGGTCAATACAGGTGATTGGGATGCGGCAATAGGAACGAACAGTCCGGGACAATCAGGAAATCCCGAAAGTCCTTTTTATCGTAATCTTTTTAAACCTTGGGCTGAGGATGATTATTTTCCCATCTATTTTTCCCGTGAAAAAGTAGAAGAGGTCACCGTATCGAAAACGCTCTTAGTCCCTCTTAAGTAGGATATTAGGGTCTCGAAAAATTTAGGTGTTAAATTTGTGGTCAATAAAAGGGTGAATCCTTATTTTTGTTCAGTTTTTTATTCATAGAATTAAAAATAGTTACCTCAATCGATGAATACATTCCCTATGCCTACTCTAAAATTACTATTTCTTAGTTCGTTTTTAAGCTTTCTTTTCTTTGCCTGTTCCAAGGAAGCAATTCCCGATCCTATAGTCGGTGATTGGACAGTTTATTCATTGACAGACAGTAATGGAAAAATTACACTTTGGGAGTCGCTTGTTGACGACCTTACTGAATTAGTCCCTGGTTATAGTTGTATGGAATACACCGCTAACATTACTGAAACTTTGGTGACCACCAATTATGTTTTTATTGATTTATCATCTACAGGCTGTATTGACCCCATTATTTTTGCCTATATCTGGAAAAAAACAAACCAAGAGGATGCGTACACTTTCACTGTGGGGAACAATGTATCTTCATTTACTATTAGTTTTTCTAATGAGGAACAACGGATGACTTGGAAAGACAACACGACCAATGAAATAACAGTTTGGGATAGACGCTAATTTTCATTTTTTTTTAAAAACTTATTAGGATTTCAATTAACTTTAAGCAATTAAAAAAAACACGAAACAATGAAAAACGTTCTTTATACTTTTCTCTTCCTTTTTGTAGTATCCTGTGGAGTCCAAAAAAAAATAGCAGTAGATCCCTATGTTGGAACTTATAACATCACCATTTTTCAAGTAGATGGCTTTGGAGATATACCCTTACAGATGGCCATTTCAAAAAACGAATCAGGCTACACTTCCACGCTGACAGATCCTGCTGGAAACACATCTATTGATGTTTCCTCGACCACACTTAATGAAAAGGAATTTTCCATTGAAGCCTATTCCATGGGATATGATATTTATTTAGATATAAATATTGATCAAGACAAAGTCTCTGGGGTAATGATGGATATGTTTGATATAGAAGGGACAAGAAGTAAGCAGTAATTTTTAGGGGACTTTTTTAAAAAGGGTATTTACTTTTTTTTGTTCCATAACCCTTGAATGGCGGAATATAACATCCATAGAACAAAGGCGATTGCCCCATAAACTATAATGTTTCGAATAAAGTAACCCATTGCGTTTTAGTTGAGATGACGCTCTTTGATTTCAATGGCCAAGCCAAAGATTAAGCAAACAAAAAGACTTCCTAAAATAATGCCACCGACACCCATAATTTTTTTATCAAATATAGTAAATATACCTATTGACCTATTCAGATTCCATTTAAACAATTGATTTATTCTTGAATTTGATGTGTTTCCAACTTTTCACCACTCTTTTGCTTTAGTTTCTATGGCGTCTTTGATACTCTCCTGTTGATAAATACCATCAAAAATGATTACTTTAGGGCAAAAGAGAATATAAAAAACAAGTATTTAAGTACGGATATGAAAAATATAAATAGAAGAAATTTTATTAAAAAAACGTCCCTGTCAACTGCTTCTTTATATATGGCGACGGCCATGGCAGGTTGTGAAGACCCTCAAGGCGCTCGTCCAGAAGCAAATATGTATATGGGTGGATTTCAGGCCCCTAAATTAGACACAGTTCGGATTGCAGTTATTGGTGTTGGTGCTCGGGGGAGTGGTCATGTCTATCAATTGGCAAGCATTGAAGGAACCGAAATTGTCGCCATTAGTGATTTGTACGAAGATTTAGTTCAACGTTCCGTTGCCCGTTGCATCGAAGCTGGAAAAGGAGAGCGTCACCAAAATATTGCAACCTATTTTGGCGAGGAAGATCAATGGAAAGTTATGTTGGAAACCGAAAAGCCTGATGTGGTCTTTATTGCTACCAATTGGAAAAATCATGCCCCTATGGCTATAGCAGCCATGCAAAACGGGGCGCATGCCTTTGTGGAAGTGCCTATAGCGGTTACTCTGGAAGAAATGTGGGCCATCGTTAATACCTCAGAGCAAACCCAAAAGCACTGTATGATGATGGAAAATGTCAACTATGGGCGAGACGAATTACTGTATTTAAATCTCTGTCGCAAGAAAATGATAGGAGAACTATTGCATGCAGAAGCGGCCTATATTCATGAGTTGCGTTTTCAAATGGAAGAGCAAAAACGCGGTACAGGTTCTTGGCGAACTTACCACTATGCCCAACGCAATGGTAATCTTTATCCTACACATGGTTTGGGGCCTGTTGCCCAGTATATGAATTTAGGAAGAGGTGAGGATACTTTTGGTTCTTTGGTCTCTTTTTCAACTCCTGCACGTGGGAGGCAAGCCTATGCCGAAAAGCAGTATCCAAAGGAGCATCAATGGAATCAGTTGGATTATAAAGGGGGTGACATGAATACCTCGATCATAAAAACAGCCTTAGGAAGAACCATCATGGTTCAATGGGATGAAACCAGCCCACGACCCTATTCGCGACACAACTTGATACAAGGAACTAAAGGAACTTTAGCTGGTTTTCCAACGCGTGTCGCCTTTGAAGGTGGAGTGCCAGGCGCTACAGACAGTCACCATCAGTGGGCAAAAGGGGAACAATTAGACGCCCTTTATGAAGAATACGAACATCCAGTCTATAAACGCTTGGGTGCCGTTGCTAAAAAAATGGGAGGCCATGGAGGGATGGATTTTTTAATGCTCTATCGCATTGTTGAATGTCTTCGAGAAGGGCAAGCATTAGACCAAAATGTATATGAAGGATGTCTTTGGAGTGCCGTATCTCCTCTAAGTGAACGTTCTGTGGAACAAGGAGGCGCCCCTCAACAGTTCCCTGACTTTACTCGAGGGGCATGGGAAACGACTAAACCTTTGGACATTATCCTTTAATTTTTAAAAACCATCCTTTTTTTATGAGAATAACCCCAATACAAGTACCTGCTAGAATTTGTTTTTTTGGTGATCATCAAGATTATTTGGACTTACCTGTAATTGCTGGAACAATTGATCGTTTTATTACGTTTACTGCAGTTGAAAAACCGGGGCTTACCCTCCAAATTATCTTACCTGATATCAGTGAATCCATAGAAATTTCTTTAGAAGATAATGGGGAGCACATAAAAAAAAACGACTATTTCCGATCGGCCTTGGTCGTATTAAAACAATATGGTATTGAAGTTAAGAAAGGATTTGAAGTAACCCTTAGCGGAAATATACCCATCAACGCTGGACTTTCTAGTTCTTCAGCTTTGGCGGTGGGTTGGATTCGATTTTTATTGGCAGCATCAGAACATCCAACTCCTGTGAGTGACCTTCAAATTGGAAAATGGGCCTATGAATCGGAGGTGTTATTTTTTAACCAACCGGGAGGTTTAATGGATCAGTACACGATTGCCTTGGGGGGACTTATTTACATTGAGACCCAATCGGGGGAGTGTATTCCTTTAACTGCCGATTTAGGAACGTTAATCGTAGCAGAATCTGGATTAGCAAAGCAAACCTTGACGGTTTTAAAAAATGCACGGGTCTATGCACAAGCAGCCATTGAAGCGGTCACTGAACAGTACCCAGAATTTGATTTGCATTCCTCCACTGTGGCGGATTACGAAAAATACAAGTCCATTGTCCCCAAAAAATACCAATCTTATTGGTATGCAGCGATTCATAACTACGCCCTTACGCTAAAAGCAAAATCCATGCTTTTGGAAGGGCCTATTAATACTGTTTTATTGGGGCAATGGATGCAAGAACATCAATCGATTTTACAAAACCACATTCAAAACACCCCTGCACCGATGGTCAAAATGATCGATGCGGCGATTGCAGCGGGAGCTCTTGGAGCTAAAATCATTGGTTCTGGTGGCGGTGGATGTATTGTTGCAATGGCCACTCCAGCAACTAAATCAAACATTATTGAAGCTTTTTTAAAAGCGGGAGCTCCAGCAGCTTACGAAGTTCAACTCAGCTCACATTAATTCCTATAAGTATGAACGACAAACTTATTATCATGGCGGGGGGTGCTTCCTCCCGAATGAAGCGGACCTTAGAGGAAGTGTCCTTATCTGAAACTACCCTTGAAGTTGCTCAACAGACTCACAAGAGTTTAATCCCTTTAGGGCAAAGTGGCAAACCCTTATTGTTTTATTTAATCCGTAATGCTGCAAAAGCAGCCTATCGTGATATTTACATTATTACGAGTCCTAAAAACGAGGCGTTTAAAAGGATGATTGGTGACAAAAATCAAGACAATGATTATGCGGGAGTCAAGGTTCATTTTGTAGTGCAACACACGCCTTTGGACCGTGAAAAGCCCCTAGGAACTGCGGATGCCCTCTTACAAGCTATGGATCAATATCCAGAGTTAAAGACAGCGTATTTTACCGTTTGTAATGGAGATAACTTATATTCTGTAAAAGCTTTGCGCTTATTGAATGATCAAAGAGAAGTCCCTAATGCTTTGATTAGTTATAGCCGTTCTGGTCTTCAATTTGACGATGAACGCATTTCAAAATTTGCTGTGATGGAGATTAGTCAAAAAGGGAATTTAATAACCATTATTGAAAAACCCGATCCCGCTATTGTAGAAAAATATCGGGATACTTCTGGAGAAATTCGTGTCAGTATGAATATTTTTAGTTTTTACGGGGAGGCCATTTATGCGCAATTAGAAAAGTGCCCCATTCATCCAGAACGGAATGAAAAAGAATTACCAGAAGCCGTTCGCCGTCTTGTCATCGAGTACCCCAATAGTGTTCAGTGTTTTCCACTTTCAGAACATCTTCCTGATTTAACTGCAGCACAAGACATTGCTTTATTTGAAAACATAAACGAATAGTGATTGGGTTTTTATTAAATTGTTAACTTTAATTTAAGTATAAAAAAACACCCTAGCGGGTGTCAACATAATTTAAAAAATGGGTATCCTCGTTTTCCCTGTACTTATTTACATTCACAAACATAGGTCTCTTGAACCTTCTGTGGATTAACTAAAAATAAGGTTTATGTTAAGTTTACATTCCTATTACCTATAACACGTGTTAAAATTTACAGCTATGAATCTCCATAAAACAAACTTCTTATTAATCGTAGTTGTTACTTTACAGTTTATTTCTTGCAGTGATTCCCCAAACCCTTTAGTGAAAATCTTAGTAGGTAAGAGTCCTGAAATTAAAAAGGTAATGGCTAACTCAACGGCGCATGAAGTACAAATACTGTACACAACAATTGACCGAGACGCTAATGATAAGCCACAATTTACAGAATGGACTTATGGTGTTGACGAATCACATTATTTTTATCCAGCGAGTACGGCAAAATTACCCATCGCTATTTTGGCCCTTCAAAAAATGAAGAGCCTGAGGAGGCAAGGTTTTAGAATTGATAAAGAGACCCCCTTCCATATACATGACCCTAAAAACCCAACTTTTTATATTCATTCAGACAGTACCCATCAATCGGGATCATTAACCATTGCCCATTTGATAAAAAAAATATTTTTGGTAAGTGATAACGATGCCTACAATTATCTTTTTGACTTTTTAGGCAAGGATTATATTAATCAGGAATTACATAAAAGAGGTCTTCGTCAAACCGATATTCATCACAAATTTCTTTTTGGAGCTGACAACAACCGTACTTGGGAGTATCATTTTATTCAAGGGTCAGACACTTTATATCATCAAGGGGCTATCCAGTCCCATTTTAATCCTAATCATAGCCACCTCAAGGGGGTGCTAAAGGGTAAAGGCTATCTTTCACAAGGAAATATAGTACAATCTCCAATGGATTTTAGTCAAAAAAACCGTATTTCTATTCGGGATTTAAATGGCCTATTACAACGGCTCATCTTCCCAGAAGTTTTTGAAGAAAAAGAACGTTTTGATCTTACCGATGAAGACTTATCTTTTTTACGTTTTTGGATGAGTCGAACCTCTTTAGAAAGCAGTTCGCCTAATTATAAAGACGATCCGCTTTATTGGGATAGTTACAATAAGTTTTTTATCTACGGTGATGTCAAAGGTAAAATGACGGAATCCTTACGAATCTTTAATAAGGTGGGCTCCGCTTATGGAACTTTAACGGATGTGGCCTATATCAAAGAGGAAACCTCAGGAATTGAATTTATGTTGACAGCGACCATTTTGGTCAATGAAAATCAAATCTTTAATGATGATCAATATGAATACGATACCATTGGCATTCCATTTCTTGCAGCTTTAGGTCGAGGCGTTTATACCCATGAAAAGCAGCTGCAACCTTAGGGGTTTATTTTTTAATTAAACCCAACTCAATAAGACGTTCATAAAGAAAGGCCCCTGCCGTAGTATCTTCAAACTGTTTTGGATGATTTTCATCCACACAATTAGGTAAACAATTTAAAGGCATTTCAGCAATGGGATGCATAAAAAAGGGAACAGAATAACGCGAAGACTTCCAAAGTTCTTGAGGAGGATTGGTAACGCGATGGATGGTTGACTTTAAACGGTTATTGGTGAGCCTAGAAAGCATGTCTCCAATATTAATCATCAATTCATCGGGAGCTGCAATGGCATCAATCCAATCACCATTTAGATTTTGAACCTGTAAGCCACTCCCTTGAGCGCCCATCAATAGTGTAATCAAATTAATATCGCCGTGGGCAGCTGCACGAACTGCGTCTTTTGGTGCTGTTTGGATGGGTGGGTAATGAATGGCACGAAGAATGGAATTTCCATTGATGATATACGGATCAAAATAGGTGGGGGCTAAGTCTAAAAACAGAGCTAATGCTGCTAAAACTTCCTGAGCGGTCTTTTCCAACAAGCGGTAGGTGTTTAGTCCAACGGCATTAAACGTTGGGAGTTCATGAACATTAATGTTCTTTGGATATTCTTCTGCTAGTTGAGGATTGTTTACCACCTCTTGTCCAAAATGCCAAAACTCCTTTAAGTCGCCAACACTTCTTCCTTTGGCTGATTCTTTTCCAAAAGAGGTGTATCCACGTTGTCCTCCAAGATTTTCAATTTCATAACGATCTTTTGCGCTTTGTGGTAGGGCAAAGAATGCTTTCACCTGATCGTACAGTGCACTGACATTTTCCTCCGATAGATAGTGTCCTTTTAAGGCGACAAATCCAATTTCACTAAAGGCTTCACCGATTTCTTTTACAAAGGTCTTTTTTTTAGCGGGGTCTGTTGATCGAAAATGGTTAAGATCAACTTTTGGAATGTGATTCATTATAAAATTTTTACAGGACTAAAGATATTGATTATTGACTAAGGGTTATATAAAAAAAGCGAGCCCATCGACTCGCTTTATTGATAGATAAGGATATTCACTACAGCAGTGCACTAGTAGGCACCTGCTGTTTTAAATTCCTCAAATAATTTTCATAAAACATAAGACACCTCCTTTCTAAATTTAGTTCGACTTTACTGTTGTCACAGTACTAACTACTCAACTCAAAATTAATAAATGTTTTTTGCTTTTTAAACTAATTTTTAAAAAAAAGTTTGAATTATTCATGGTCTAACTGACGGAGGCGTTGGATGTATTTTCCGATTAAGTCAAACTCTAAGTTTACTTTGGTGCCTTTCTTAAAACGGTGAAAGTTGGTGTGTTCATAGGTGTAGGGAATGATGGCCACCGAAAAGCTATTTTTTTTGGAATTCACAACAGTCAAACTTACTCCGTTGACGGTAATTGATCCTTTTTCAATGGTGATATTTCCTTGTTTTGGATCATACTCGAACGTATAACTCCAACTACCGTCCGTAGTTTTTTCTTCTACACAGATTGCAGTTTGGTCCACATGGCCTTGAACCATATGTCCGTCAAGACGATCCCCCAATTTCATGGCACGTTCTAAGTTTATTAAATCCCCTAGTTGAAGGGCTCCCAAACTCGTTTTATCGAGGGTTTCCTGTATAGCAGTTACGGTATAATGCGTGTCGTTACACCATACAACCGTTAAGCAAACACCATTGTGCGCAACACTTTGATCCACTTTTAATGCTTTGGCCAAAGGGCTCTCCATAGTGATGTGAAGGTTGTTTTGTTCTTCTTCTAGTCCAGAGACTGTTCCAAATGCTTCTATGATTCCTGTAAACATACAGTAGTTTTAATTATTTTTACCTTCGCTAAAATAAACATTAAATTAGCTTGGATGAATGAGTCAGAGAAAATAAAAGTAGGTATTTCAATTGGAGACCCTCATGGTGTCGGGATTGAAATCATCTTAAAAATTTTTGAGGATAAGCGTATTTTTGATTTTTTCACCCCTATCGTCTATGCAAACACCAAGCTCTTACTGAATCAGAAAAATCAGTTGAAATCCAATTGTGGTCTGTTTACGGTTCGACCCAATCAAAAACCAAACCCTAATAAATTAAATGTTATTGACGTTTGGAAACATGATCATCAAGTGGTTTATGGTCAAGTGTCGGAAGCGGCTGGAAAACTTGCTGTTGCCTCTCTTGAGGCGGCAACTAAAGCATTAATCAATAAGGAGGTTTCCGTTTTGGTGACTGCCCCTATTCACAAGCAAGCCATTCAATCGGAAAACTTTAATTTCCCTGGACATACAGATTATCTCGCTTCCAAATTGGGAGGAGAGAGTCTAATGTTTATGATCACGGATACCCTTCGAGTTGCCCTAGTTTCTGATCATATTCCGGTCAAGGAAGTTTCCAACACCTTGACTCCAGAACGCTTACAACATAAAATTAACCTTTTAGAAAAAAGCTTAAAGCAGGATTTTGCGATTTCACGTCCTAAAATAGCAGTTTTGGGAATTAATCCGCATACCGGTGATAACGGGGTTATAGGGGAGGAAGATGATACGATTATCCGCCCAGTAATTGCTAATAATATTGAAAAGGGACGGCTTGTTTATGGACCTTATGCGGCAGACAGTTTTTTTGGATCGGAAAGCTATTTACAATTTGATGCCGTGCTGGCCATTTATCACGACCAAGGATTGATTCCTTTTAAAACGCTTTCTTTTGGGAATGGGGTTAATTTTACTGCTGGATTAACCCATGTTCGGACATCACCCGATCATGGGACGGCTTTTGAAATTGCGGGAAAAGGTGTTGCCAATACAGACTCTTTTAAAGAGGCGCTTTTTAAAGCAAAATCCATCTTTTTTAATCGCAAAGCTTTATTTACAAACGCATCGTAGGTTTGTTTCTTTTCGTTTCATAAAATTCAAATACCTATTTTATTTCCTCGGTCTCTTTTAACTTTTTTTTAATGATGTTATAAGGAAGGAGTAACCCCAAAGGATAGGTGGTTTTTAACTTTGTAAATAAAAAACATGGATAACATTTATCAAAGACGATCATTTATTAAGAAATCCTTAGCGGGCATGGGGGGTGTTATTTTAGCGCCCAATTTTATTAGTTGCAATAAAAATAGTGATACCGCTCCAGCTGTTTCTATTCCTAACAACTTAAATACGAGTAATTTTGATCATGGTGTTGCAAGTTTTGATCCTTCTCAGGACCAAGTTATTATTTGGACACGCTATACTTCAAATGCAGCAAGTGTTGCTTTGGTATGGGAACTGGCTACAGATATTGATTTTTCAAACATTATTCGTTCTGAAGAGGTCGTAACTGATGCTTCAAGAGATTATACGGTAGCAATTGAAATTTTAAGTTTAGAGCCAAACCAAAAATTGTATTATCGTTTTGCAAACATTGATGACAAAACAGTTTCAGTCATTGGAGAAACCTTAACCTTGCCAATAGGGAATGTTGATCAAATAAAACTTGGAGTCGCTTCATGTGCGAACTATGCCGCTGGTTTATTCAATGTGTACAAACAAATGGCCAATTCGAATATTGATATCGTAGTCCATTTAGGAGACTATATCTATGAATATGCTGATGGTCAATATGGAACAAATAGTCTTACTGCTTCCTTGGGTAGAAATCATAAACCTGAAAATGAAATTTTATCGGTAGCTGATTACAGAACACGATACAAACAATACCGAAGTGACGAAGATTTGCAGTTGTTACATCAGAAAAAACCCTTTATTTGTGTGTGGGACGATCATGAAATTGCCAATGATGCCTATAAATCTGGGGCTCAAAATCACCAAAGTGATGAAGGAGATTTTGATACTAGGAAACAATATGCACTTCAAGTTTATAGTGAATACCTTCCTTTTAAAAATTCTGATAACAGCATTATCTATCGAAGTTTTAAAATCGGTAATTTGGCCGACCTTATCATGTTGGATACTCGAGTGGTGGGAAGAGACAAGCAGTTGAACTATTCTGATTATTTTGATGCTACTGGAACTATTGACAATGCGGCTTTCCAAACAGATTGGTTAAATCCTGAAAGAACTATTTTGGGAGCAACACAACGCAATTGGTTGCTCAATGAAATTTCTGGGAGTACGGCAGAATTCCAAATTTTAGGACAACAAGTCTTGATGGGTAAAATGTTTGTTCCTTTGGAAATTTTAGTAACGTTTAATGTTATGGTTGCTGAATTGACACAAACGGGATCCCTATCCGATGCTACGCTAACCACTTACCAACAGTTAGTGGCTGATCTTGTTTTGATTAAGCTACGTTCATTATCTAATGACCCCACCCTAAGTGAGGCAGAACTTGCGCGACTTTCGGCTGTCCCTTACAATTTAGACGCTTGGGATGGGTATCCAATAGAAAGAGAAGTTGTTTTGGAAGCTTGTCAAGGTAAAAAGGTTGCTGTTTTGTCTGGAGATACCCATAATGCGTGGCAAAATAGCATTACCTCCAATAGTGGTTCCAGCACCGTTTCAGAGTTTGCAACATCTTCTGTTGCTTCCCCTGGTTTTGAATCTGCTTTTGGTGGAGATGTTTCACTTTCAAGTGGTTTTGAGCAAGCACTTACCCTATTAATTGATGGGTTAAATTATATGGATGCTTCTAAACGAGGTTTTATGGAAATTACCATTACTCCTGGAAATATTGCTTCTCAATGGGTTTTTATTGATACTGTTTTTTCTAAAACGTTCAATACTAGTTTAAGCCAAACGCTTACGCTGTCGTAATTATTGACAACTTTAAAGCCCCTGAATTCTGTCTTAGAATAAGGGGCTTTTTTAAAAATGATCCAGTTGTTCCTTTTTGTTTTAATTCTTATTTAAGGAGTGTTGTAGTTGAATATTGGACTGTCGATAAAACCAATTCGAACAGCCTTTGCTTCAAAATTTTTGGACTGAGGGAGTGGTTGGTTGTAGATGCTCCAAACACTATCTAATGGTGATTTGTAAACCAAAGTTGCATCCTTCTGTTCTGATTCAAGTGCTACAACCCCTTGTTTAATTTCAACAGTTAATGCTTTCAATTGGGGGGTTTTGTTATTTGGAAACATTTTTTTTAGGAGTTCTTTTTCTGGAATTTCGCCCAAGTCATTCGTTTCCTTTATCCATTCATTTAATTTATTCCTTAAAAGGAGTAAGGTGTCTTGCAAGCTCAAATCATCAGCAAGGTTATTCAGTTCATAAGGATCTTTTTCAATATCGTAAAGCTCTTCCAAGGGTTTTGGTGTTCTAAACCATTTAGCGGGATCGGTCTCTAGTGTTCCAGCCTTCCAGTGCTCGTTTAAATTTTGCATCATGGCCATTTGTTCGCGGTATTTTACAGTTAGGGCATTACTTATTTCCGCATTGAAATTCCGAATGTATTTGTAGTTGGAATAGCGCAAGGCTCGAAGTCGATCGGTCACCTCATCATACCGATCGGAACTGGTAAAAACAGCGGTTCTTTTTTGTGGATTTTCAAAACTTCCAAAGGCGGCTCTTCCTTGCATAACACTTGGGGGTTTTATACCGACTAATGACAATGTTGTTGGGGCAAAGTCAATAAAACTTATAAGCTCATCATTGGTAGTTCCTGCATTTTTATTTCCAGCAAACTTGATAATTAAAGGGACTTTAATCCCTGTTTCATACAAGGCCCTTTTGTGTCGTGGGAAGGGTCCCCCATGATCGCCGTAGAAAAAGATAATGGTATTTTCATAAAGACCGTCTGCTTTAAGCTCTTCAAGTAAGGTTCCGATTTGTTTGTCCATACGCTCTAAGTTGCTGTAATTGATGGCCAAATCATTTCGAATTACATCATTGTCTGGGAAAATTGGCGGTACTGGAACAGCTTCGGGTTGGACTGAAAGCGGATGATCAGCTTGTTTCCATATTTGAGATTCGTGGGTAATACCAAAATTAAAAACAGCAAAAAACGGGGTATCCTTAGGGCGGTTTTTCCAATGGGCAGCATTACTACTATCATCCCAAGCACTTACCAAGGCTTTAAAATTATAATCTTCCTTAGCGTTATTGGTACAATAATAGTCTTCCAATCTTAGATATTCAGTAAACATACGAACGCCTTCTGGAACGATTGGAGAATAACTAGGAATACCAATATCCGGTTGGTTATCCTTTTGATAAGCGTTATACGTTCTCATATTATGAGTCCCCAAAGTAGTGGGGTACATCCCTGTGATTAAGGCGCTTCGTGCAGGAGCACAAACGGGCACAGGGGCATAGGCGTTTTCAAAAACAACACCATCTTGAGCAAGGGCGCTGAGGTGAGGTAGTTTGGCAGTCATATCCCCATACATAGGGAAAAAGTGAGGTGATTGATCCTCTGCAACGATCCAAAGAATATTCGGTTTTGGTTTTTTGGGTTCTGGGGATTCACAACTCCCCAAAAAGCAACACAGTATAAATAGAAAGACAGGATATTTCATTATAGATAAATTTTCTCAGTAAAAGATACATTTTTTACCTCATTTTTTTAAGAAAAATGGATCAATCCTCAACCCGAAATCAAAAGCTTAAAACAAAACCCTTAAAATAAAGGGGTTTATTCTTTTTTTATTAAATTTGCCGACTCAATTGATGGGTTATGAAAAAGTCGTCTGAGTTTATGATTCCTTTTATAGGACTTAAAGACGGAAAACACGACTTTAATTTTGAGATTGATAATACGTTCTTTGCCAACTTTGATTATGTTGATTTTCAAAATTCATTTTTTGAAATATCCGTTATTCTCCATAAGAAACCGACGCTATTAGAATTTCATTTTAAGGTTAAAGGTTTTGTAAACCTTCCCTGTGATTTAAGCATGGAATTGTTTGACCTTCCCTTGGAAATAGAAGATGATTTAGTAGTCAAATTCGGAGCGGTAACAGAGCAGATAGACGACAATGTATTGGTAATTCCTGTTGGAAGTTATCAAGTTGACATCGCACAGCCCATTTATGAAATGATTTTGTTGGCAGTACCACAAAAAAACATTCATCCAGGGATTGCAGATGGGACATTGAAATCTGAAATTGTTGAAAAACTAAAAGAGTTCGCTCCAAGGGAAACGGAAGCGAACAACGGTAAAGACCCAAGGTGGGACAAATTAAAAGATTTATTAAAATAAAACCATACCTATTATGGCACATCCTAAAAGAAAAATATCCAAAACTAGAAGAGACAAAAGGCGTACGCACTATAAAGCAGCAGACCAACAGATAGCCGTTTGTGGAGCTACGGGTGAATCTCATTTATACCATCGTGCTCACTGGCATGAAGGAAAACTTTACTACAGAGGTAAGGTTCTTATCGATGCTTCTGAAAATGCTGAGGCATAATTTTTATTAAAAACGAGCTCCCTTTTAAGGGGGCTTTTTTTATTTAAAAGATTTTGTTTGCATTAAAAAACTATTATCTTCACTTAAGATTTTAGCCTTTATTGTTACACATCATTACATGAAGCAACCAACCAAAAGTACGGTAAAGGCCGCTATAACAGCAGTAGGAGGTTATGTTCCAGAGGACATTCTAACGAACCATGACTTAGAGAAAATGGTAGACACAAACAACGATTGGATAGTCAGTAGAACAGGGATCAAAGAACGTAGAATTCTTAAAGACCCTGACAAAGCTACTTCCTACCTTGCCATTCAAGCTGCTAATGATCTTATAGAAAAAAACAACATTGATGCTTCCACCATAGATCTAGTTTTGGTGGCGACCATCACTCCTGATATGCATGTTGCTGCAACTGGAGCTTATGTTGCTTATTCCATTGGAGCAACCAACGCTTTCGCATTTGATCTTAATGCTGCGTGTTCCGGTTTTTTGTATGGTATGTCTTGTGCAGCTAGTTTTATTGCTTCTGGACAATACCAAAAAGTACTATTGATTGGAGCAGATAAAATGTCTTCTATTGTTGACTACACTGATCGCACCACTTGTGTTATTTTTGGTGATGGAGGAGGTGCTGTGTTAATGGAACCTAGCAAAAATGAATACGGTTGGGAAGATCAATATTTTAGAAGCAATGGTAAAGATCGGATGGCACTTCGCATCATGGCTGGCGGTTCGAAGCACCCCATTGATGAAGAAGCATTGCGTTTGGGCTTAAACCACATCTATCAAGATGGAAAAATAGTTTTTAAGACAGCTGTTACAGAAATGGCTAATGCAACGGAACAAATCATGGAGCGGAATAATCTTGATGCAGAAACACTTGATTATCTCATTCCGCATCAAGCCAATAAACGTATTGTAGATGCGACAGCAAACCGCATCAATTTACCTTCCAAAAAAGTTTTAATGAATATTGAACGTTATGGCAACACTACTGCCGCGACGATTCCTTTACTATTATATGATTATGAATCGCAACTTAAGTTGGGAGACAAAATTGTCTTCGCTGCCTTTGGAGGTGGGTTTACTTGGGGCGCATCACACCTAACCTGGGCTTATTAAAAAAAAACAGAAACATGGATATCAAAGACATTCAGCACCTTATTAAATTTGTTGCAAAATCAGGAGCACAAGAGGTAAAATTGGAAATGGAAGATATTAAAATCACCATTAAAACAGGACCAGATCCTGTTCAAGGCCAAACCACCGCATTTGTTCAACAACTCCCGCAAGCAGTGATCCCTCAGGCTTCACAGCCTGTTGCTGAGGCTGCTGTAAGTGCACCAACGACAAAAGAAAGCACTCCGGTGGAAAATCAAGATCATTTGATTACCATCAAATCACCTATTATTGGAACTTTTTATCGTAAAGCTTCCCCAGATAAACCCGTCTTTGTTGAAGTTGGCGATACCATCAAAAAAGGTGATGTGACTTGTGTTATTGAAGCGATGAAATTATTTAATGAAATTGAGTCGGAAGTTAGTGGAAAAATTGTAGAAATTCTTGTGGATGACGCTTCACCTGTTGAATTTGACCAACCCTTGTTTCGCGTTGATCCATCATAATAACATTTAAATCAATAGAATGTTTAAGAAAATTTTAATTGCCAATCGTGGTGAAATTGCTATGCGAGTTATTCGTACCTGTAAAGAAATGGGTATAAAAACGGTAGCAGTATATTCTAAAGCGGATGCAGAAAGTCTTCATGTTCGCTTTGCTGATGAAGCGGTTTGTATTGGTCCTGCGTCGAGTTCAGAGTCTTATTTAAAAATGGCCAACATTATAGCTGCAGCAGAAATCACGAATGCTGACGCCATTCATCCAGGGTATGGGTTTTTATCGGAAAATGCCAAGTTTTCTAAAATCTGTGAGGAACATCACATTAAGTTTATAGGTGCCTCTGCTGATATGATTGATAAAATGGGCGATAAGGCAACTGCTAAGGAAACAATGAAAGCTGCGGGAGTTCCAACCGTTCCAGGATCAGAAGGGATTTTACCTTCTTTGGAGGTTGCTCACGAAACAGCCCTTGAAATCGGTTATCCTGTTATGTTAAAAGCCACTGCTGGTGGAGGAGGTAAAGGCATGCGAGCTGTTTGGGAAGCCGATCAGCTGCAGAAAGCATGGGAAAGTGCCCGTCAAGAAGCTGGAGCAGCTTTTGGAAATGACGGCATGTATATGGAAAAACTTATTGAAGAACCTCGTCATATTGAAATTCAGGTTGTTGGGGATGTCTCAGGCAAAGCATGTCATTTGTCGGAACGCGACTGCTCAATTCAGCGGCGTCATCAAAAGCTTACAGAAGAAACACCTTCTCCTTTTATGACTGCTGCTCTTCGTAAAAAAATGGGGGAAGCGGCTGTTAAAGCAGCAGAATTTATTAAATACGAAGGTGCTGGAACGATTGAGTTTTTGGTTGATAAGCATAAGAACTTCTATTTTATGGAGATGAATACTCGAATTCAAGTCGAGCATCCCATAACAGAACAGGTGGTTGATTTTGATTTGATTAGAGAGCAGATTAAAGTCGCTTATGGGATCAAGTTAACGGGGAAGAATTATCTACCTAAAATGCATTCTATTGAATGCCGAATTAATGCGGAAGACCCTTTTAATGATTTCCGCCCTTCTCCTGGTCAAATAAAAACCTTACATTTTCCGGGGGGGCATGGAGTTCGTCTAGACACGCATGTCTATAGCGACTATGTTATTCCTCCTTTTTATGACTCTATGATTGCAAAATTAATTACGACTGCACAAACTAGAGAAGAGGCGATTAATAAAATGAAACGTGCCTTAGATGAGTTCGTGATTGAAGGGATCAAAACCACTATTCCTTTCCATCGTCAATTGATGGATCATCCGGATTATATTTCTGGAAATTATACCACAAAATTCATGGAAGATTTTGTCATTGAATAAAACCAACTAAAAAAGCGCCTAAAGGGCGCTTTTTTAATACGCTTAATCAAAGTTTATTGGTCATTTGGAAGTTCTCTATAGCCCATATTGTATAGGGTGAACCCATAAATGTCGGCATATTGTTGAATGGTTTTAGAAACAGGTGTTCCTGCTCCATGACCTGCATTGGTTTCAATTCGAATTAAAACGGGATTTTTTCCTGATTGTTTTTCTTGTAATTCTGCTGCAAATTTAAACGAGTGGGCTGGGACGACACGGTCGTCATGATCGCCTGTAGTAACAAAGGTAGCAGGGTAGTGGGTTCCTTCCTTAACATTATGGACAGGGGAGTAGTTTTTAAGGTATTCAAACATTTCTTTTGATTCCTCTGCTGTTCCATAATCGTATGCCCATCCGGCTCCAGCGGTAAACGTATGATAGCGAAGCATATCAAGAACACCCACTGCGGGTAGTGCTACTTTCATTAATTCTGGACGTTGAGTCATCACCGCTCCAACGAGTAGCCCACCATTGGATCCCCCACGAATTGCAAGGTATTCCGGAGAACAAATACTGTTGGCGCTTAGGTATTCTGCGGCTGCAATAAAATCATCAAAAACATTCTGTTTCTTCATTTTTGTTCCTGCATCATGCCATGCTTTTCCATATTCTCCACCCCCACGAAGATTGGGTACAGCATAAACACCTCCTTGTTCCATCCATATCGCATTGGTAATGCTAAAAGAAGGGGTTAGACTTATGTTAAAACCACCATAACCATATAAGATGGTTGGATTTTTACCATTGTATTCCACCCCTTTTTTATGGGTAATAATCATTGGAATTTTTGTTCCATCTTTCGAGGGATAAAAAACCTGTTTGGAAACATAATCTGAGGGATTAAATTCAATTTTTGGTGTCCAATACAAGGATGATTCTTTTGTTTTTGGAAGGTACTCATAAATTGATCCTGGGGTATGATAATTCGTAAACGTATAATAGATTTTGTCGGTTTCTTTCTTTCCTCCAAATCCATTGGCACTCCCTACACCTGGTAGCTGAATATCTCCCATATTATTTCCATTTGCATCGTATTGATAGACTTTTGATATGGCATCAATCATATATTTTGCAAAGAAATACCCCCCACCTGTACTCGCTCTGAGTACGTTTTCTGATTCTGGAATAAAATCAGTCCAATATTCGGGTTGTGGCTTTTGTGCGGTGGTTTGAATTACTTTTTGATTGGGAGCATTTCTATTGGTAACCATATAAAAACGATCTTCATCACTCTCTAAAAGATAGGTATCGCTGGAATAGTCAGTTAAAATAGGAATTAGAGGTTTTTCTTTTCTTAAGTCTTTAAGAAAAAGTTGGTTCCCAGATGTGGATTTGGAGGCGGATATAAACAAATAATTACCGTCTTCGGTAACCTCTCCACTGACATAACGGTTTTTTTCTTCAGCTTTTCCTCCAAACACCAACACATCCTCGTTTTGTGAAGTCCCTAAACGATGGTAATAAAGTTTGTGTTGGTCGGTCATTTCTGATAATTCACTTCCTTTAGGTTTATCATAGCTAGAATAAAAAAACCCTTCATTATTTTTCCAACTGATCCCACTGAATTTGATGTCGATTAAGGTGTCTTCAACAATTTCTTTGGATAGGGCATCCATAACGATAATTTTTCGCCAATCACTTCCTGCTTCGGAGATACTGTAGGCTACAACATTCCCGTTTTTTGAAAAACTCAATCCAGCCAATGAAGTGGTTCCGTCCGCTGCAAAGGTGTTGGGGTCAAGAAATAGTTCAGGATTGTCATCACTTTCTTTTTGACGATAGATGACATATTGATTTTGAAGTCCATCATTTTTGTAAAAATAAGTGTACTCTCCTTCTCTAAATGGAGATCCAATTTTTTCATAATTCCAGAGGGTTTCTAGTCTCTTTTTTAGTGAGGAACGAAAAGGAATTTGATCTAAGTAGTCAAAAGTGACCTTGTTTTCTTCTACAACCCATGAGGCTGTTTCAGGACTAAAATCATCTTCTAGCCATCGATAATTATCGATCACTTCCGTTCCAAAGTAGTTGGTGGATATCGGAATTTTCTTTGTTCTTGGATAGTGAATTGTTGTTGGTGATGTTAGACATCCAACCAGCAGAAGTAATGTGGCTATTAATAGGAATTGTTTCATGTCATTGAATTTATTTTTAAAGCTATATAATTTCAACAACAGATAAACCCTATACCCTAATTTTTTTTGCTTCTTGAATAAGGAGTTCTATACTTCTTTTACGAATGGATTTTGCCTTTTTAGAATTACTAAAATAGGTTAATGCCATATGAACCGTTTGCCGTGTGCAGTTAAATTCCTTTTTTAATTGTTTTTTTAAAGTAGGGCCTAACTGAATTGATTTTAAAGATTTTTTCTTATTCATTTTAATAGGTTTGATTTGTTTGGGTATTTATTTTTATATTCGTTACAACTGTAACTTACCTAAGTAAGGCTCAATGTAAATATAGATAATTTTATATCTATTTCAAAAACAAATGGCTAACAAAAAAACCTCAATCAAAGAACGTGTTCTTTCTATTGCTAAAGATAGAGGTATCAGCTATGAGCAGTTCTGCGAAGGAATTGGGATGACTTATGGAAGTTTTAAAGGCGAGCAAAAAAAGACCAGTTTAAATTCGGATGCAATCGATAGAATAATGTCTAAATACCCCGAAGTTGATCTGCATTGGTTGGTTACAGGAAATGAAATGGGAGCCACTTCTGTCCATCAACCCATTTTTTCTTATGGGAGAAAAAAAGCGATTCCTTTACTCTCTTTGGATACCTTGGAAAGTTTTCAAAACAACGAATTGACTGCTGAGGAGATTGAATTGGGAAGTTATACTATTCCATCTTTTAACGATATTGGAGTCGAATTTTTAGTTAAGGTAAGTGACTCTTCCATGAGTCCTTTGTATAAAAGTGGAGACTTGATTGCTTGTAAAACAGTTCAAGATAGTTCGTTTTTTCAATGGGGGAAACCCTATCTGCTCCATACACCTCAAGGTTACCTATTTAAACGTTTATTTTGCGTTGATGGTGATGAGGAGTTATTACTGTGTCGTTCGGATAATCAGGAACAATTTCCCGAGTTTACGCTTAGCAAATCGTCTGTTCTTTCTTCTTCCGTAGTCCTTGGAACGATTAGAATTTTTTAGCCACCACTCTGCCAATTTCCGAGATTTTGTCGCCTAATAAATCAAAGCTACACCCATTGCTTTTCAATCAAATATTCCGCAATTTGAACGGTATTTGTTGCGGCACCTTTTCTTAAGTTGTCGGCAACAATCCATAGATTGACTGTGTTTTCTTGTGAAAAATCTTGCCGTATCCTTCCAACAAAGACCTCGTCTTTACCTTCTGCATAGATGGGCATGGGATAGGTATTGGTAGCTGGATTGTCTTGAACAATAATACCCGGTGTTTCGTGTAGCACTTTTCTTATAGCACTGAGTTCAATCGGCTTATGAAATTCAATGTTGACTGATTCACTATGTCCGCCTACAACTGGAATTCGAATAGCTGTTGCAGTAACCCCTATGGAAGTATCATCCAAAATTTTATGGGTTTCATTCACCAATTTCATTTCTTCTTTGGTGTAGTCATTTTCTAAGAAGACATCACATTGGGGGAGGGCATTCCGATGAATAGGGTAGGGGTAAGCCATCTCCCCTTTTTTGTCTTGATATTCATTTTCCAATTGTTGAACCGCTTTTACCCCAGTGCCCGTAATGGATTGATAGGTGGATATCACTAAGCGCTTAATTGGGTTTATACGATGTAAAGGAGCTAATGCCATAACCAACTGAATGGTCGAACAATTAGGGTTCGCAATGATTTTGTCTTCCGGGCTCAGTGATCCCGCGTTGACTTCTGGGACAATAAGTTTTTTGGTGGGGTCCATGCGCCATGCAGAGGAATTATCAATAACTGTAGTCCCTACCGCAGCAAATTTTGGCGCCCAGAGTAGTGAGGTTTCACCACCCGCTGAAAATAAAGCGATATCGGGTCGTGCGGCTACTGCTGTTTCTAAACCGATTACAGTATGCTGCTCTCCTTTAAAATAAAGCTTTTTTCCTACTGAACGTTCTGAGGCCACCAACAAGAGTTCTTTAATTGGTAAAGAGCGTTCTGAAAGAACCTTTAACATTATTTCACCAACCATGCCTGTGGCACCTACGACTGCTATTTTCATTCTATTTATTTTGCGTAAAATTAGCACTAAATTCAATGTTCCCAAAGTAGAAAAAGAGACCACTCAAAAAAACAACAATAAGTTATAAATATAACACAGCGATTTATTCATCGTGAATAAATCGCGGAATCCGAGGTCCGATCCCAGCCAACAACTCATAGGAAATACTGCCCCCATTTTCAGCAAATTGATTGGCGTTATTACTATTTCCAAAAATCTCTACTCGATCACCTTCCTGACATGAAATACCAGTAACATCCACCATCAGCATATCCATACACACATTTCCTACTATTGGGGCTTCCGTTTCTTTAATGCGAACGCAGCCTTTATGATGACCAAAATGCCGTCCAATACCATCGGCATGACCAATAGGGAGGGTTGCAATTTTCCTTGTATTTGGCGCAATCCATCCAGTATTGTAGCCAACAGCTTCTCCTTTTTTAACATGGTGAATTTGAGTAATAGCACTACTCAGAACACTTACGGGACGTAGCATACGATCCCATGCCTCTTGGTTCGCATATCCATGAAGGGCTATTCCAGAACGAACAGCATCCAAATGGTAATCGTTATAATTAAAAATCCCAGAGCTATTCAATAAATGAAATTGAACATCAGGGGTGGCGTTGAGGTGTTTTTTTTTAATATTTTCAAAGCGTTCAATTTGTCGATCACAAAAAGGAGATGGGCGGGGATCTTCGGTAGCGCCCAAATGGGAATAGACACTTTGAAGTGAAAATGGACTATTTTGTAAACGATTGATCACCCATGTACATTCTTCTTCAGCAAAACCAATGCGGTTAAGTCCAGTGTTGTATTTTATATGAATAGGGTAATGATCGATTTGCTTTTGTTCAGTTATTTTTTGAAAGGCTTCCCATAGATTTTTCGAGTATAGCGCAGGTTCTAATTGCGCGTTAATCAAGGCGGCTAAATTCTCTTTTTGAGGATAGAAGACAAGGATAGGCACTTGTATTCCTTCCTTTCTTAGTAGTTCTCCTTCTTGGGTATAGGCTACGGCAAGCATGTTGATTCCCAAAGCGACCAAACGCTTTGCAATGGCGGTGGTTTCACTTCCATAAGCCGTTGCTTTTACCACACCAATTAACTGTGTCTTGGACTTCAGCTGTTTTCTAAGCACCTTATAATTATGGTCGAGGTGTTGCAAATAGATGTCAAGACGATTCAAGGGTATGTTTTTTTATTGTTTTGCGTCGGACTTTTTTTTATCCTTTTTGGTCTCCTCTCTTTGTTCCGTCATGGCTTTAAAGAAAGCTCCTCTGCTGAGTGGCTCATAGCTTTCCTTTTCTCCCAACATGACCAAATCATCATTTGACTTCTTGCGATAACTGTATTGTGCAAGATTTCCTGTTCGCGTACAAACCGCATGAACTTTGGTTACGTATTCCGCCGTAGCCATCAATCCGGGCATGGGTCCAAACGGATTTCCTTTGTAGTCCATGTCTAATCCAGCAACAATCACCCGAACTCCACGATTCGCAAGATCATTACAAACCTTAATAATTTCGTCATCAAAAAATTGCGCTTCATCAATCCCAACCACTTCACAATCGTCAGCAAGAATGGGAATATTGGTGGCCATGGGAACAGGGGTGGAACGTATTTGATTATCATCGTGAGACATCACCAAAGCATCGTCATATCGTAGATCAATACTCGGTTTAAAAATCTCCACTTTTTGTTTTGCAAACTGTGCTCGTTTCAGTCTGCGAATAAGTTCTTCTGTTTTTCCAGAAAACATGGAACCACAAATCACTTCTATCCAACCAAATTGTTCTTTTGGGTTTACTGTATTTTCTAAAAACATTTCGTAATTTTCTGCTTCAAAAGCACATAAGGTGCTCTCTCATCTACCCCAACAAAGATATTAAAATGGATTGGGACAAACTTAAAAAGTTATGATAGACAAAATAAAAGATGTTTTATTCAACTTTGCTGAGGAAATTATTTCCGATATGGACGCCCTATCCATGGAAACTCTCCATGCCAAAGTTCAAAAATTACATGAAATCACTACCGTATATCATTTCCTATCCCAAGGAGGCAAAGAGGACAAGTTTAATTGGGAAGATCAAGAGTTACAGTTAGGTAAAATCCTAGATGAACTCTCCCTAAAAGAAAAAACCTTGTCTTCGTCAGATTCAAGAAATATTGAAGATTCCATTGAAATACCTACAGTGATGGATTCAATTAAAAACCTTGTTACTGAGATCCCTGAACCCCATGAAACTAATACTGTCTTTCAACATTTAGATGAATTGCCCACTTTTGTTAAAAAGGATGTTCGGATTGAAAAAAAAGAAACCATCATCAGTTCAGAAACAAAGAACCTTAACGATCGCTTTAATAAAGGCTTAAAAATTGGTTTAAATGATCGTTTGGCTTTTATAAAAAACTTATTTAATGACAGTCAGCTGGAGTATCAGCGTGTACTTTCTCAACTGGTTACGTTTAACGACTTTTCAGAGGCTGCTTCATTTGTTCAGAACATTGTCAAACCAGAGTACGACCTTTGGGTCGGAAAAGAAATCTATGAAGAGCGTTTATTAAAAATTTTAGAATCTTTTTTTAATGCTCCTAGCTGATTTAAAATTCCGTAAATTTTAGCGCACAAAAACGAGACAATTTTATGCCGATTTTATATGTAGTGCCTACCCCAATTGGTCACCTTGAGGACATGACTTTCCGTGCTGTTAATGTCCTCCAGCAAGTTGATTTAATTTTAGCGGAGGACACTCGAACCAGTGGTAAACTCCTCAAGCATTTTGATATTGGAACACCAGCAACGAGTTTTCATATGCATAATGAGCATAAAAAATTACAAGCCATCATTTCAAAAATGCAAACTGGAACTCAAATAGCATTAATTTCTGATGCGGGAACACCTGGAATTTCTGACCCTGGCTATCTTTTGATTCGCGAGGCACTTGCCCATCAAATTGAGGTGCAATGCTTACCAGGAGCAACAGCAGTTATTCCTGCTTTGGTACAAAGTGGCCTTCCCTGTGATCGCTTTGTTTTTGAAGGATTTCTACCTCCAAAAAAAGGGCGGCAAACCCGTATTGAACTATTGGCATTAGAACCTCGAACGGTGGTAGTGTACGAATCTCCTCACAAACTAATTAAGACATTAACCCAGTTGAGCCACTTTTTCGGGGAAGCGCGTTCCATTTCAATTGTTCGAGAATTGACTAAAATGTTTGAAGAAACCTATCGAGGGACCCTTGCTGAAGCAGTGACTTATTTTGAAACCCATCCACCCAAGGGGGAATTTGTATTATGTATCGCTGGACATAAAGCCAAATAAGATGCGTTGGATTCAAAAAAAGAAACCCGATACAGAACGGACAATAGGCCTACAAAAGGATCTAAACGTTTCGGAGACCATTGCGCAACTTCTTGTTCAAAGAGATATTGACTCCTTTGATGCGGCTAAACGCTTCTTTCGGCCCCAATTGTCAGACTTACACGATCCCTTTGAGATGCAAGATATGCAGCTTGCGGTAACGCGTATTCAAAAAGCCATTGCCGACCAAGAAAAAGTCATCGTATATGGAGATTATGACGTAGATGGAACAACCGCAGTTGCTTTGATGTACAGTTTTTTAAAATTGCGGCTGGAAACGAGTGCGCCTTATATTCCTGACCGATACACCGAAGGCTATGGTATTTCCATGCAAGGAATTGATCATGCACACCAAGAGGGGGTTGGTTTAATCATAGCTTTGGATTGTGGGATTAAAGCAATAGAACAGGTGCGTTATGCCAACAGTTTAGGGATTGATATGATTATTTGTGATCATCACCTACCGGGCGAACAACTTCCTGATGCTATCGCTATTTTAGATCCTAAACGCAGTGACTGTTCATATCCTTATAAAGAACTTTGTGGGTGTGGTATTGGCTTTAAATTAATCCAAGCTCTTACTGCTGCACAAGGGGACCCTTTTGAAACGCTTCTCCCTTACCTCGATTTGGTGGCTACGGCCATTGCGGCAGATATTGTTCCGATGACAGGGGAAAACCGTATCCTTATGCACTTTGGATTGAAACAATTACAGTCCGCCCCTCGACCCGGTTTTCAGTTCTTTTTAAGTCAGCTGAATAAAACAATACGAGTTTCTGATCTTGTCTTTATCATTGCCCCTAGAATTAATGCTGCTGGTCGAATGAAACATGGTCTTTTTGCGGTTCAACTCTTAACAGCAACAACTGCAGAGCTCGCCATGCCATTAGCACGCTCCATTGAATTTTTTAATACGGAACGTAAAGCGACTGATGAACGAATTACCGCCGCCGCTTTAGAACAACTGGAAAAGAACCAAGAATTGGAACGCTTTAGTACGGTCGTTTTTGACCCTGATTGGCATAAAGGGGTCGTTGGTATTGTCGCTTCTCGTTTAATTGAAAAGCATTACCGTCCTACGGTAGTTTTAACCCAATCGGGAGATATTCTTGCAGGTTCCGTGCGTTCGGTTTCTGGATTTAATGTTTATCATGCTTTAGAAGCTTGTCAAGAACATATGATTCAGTTTGGAGGGCATAAATATGCTGCAGGACTTACTTTAAAAAAGGAACAGTATTCTGCCTTTAAAACTACTTTTGAGTCGGTTGTTAAAGAGCGCATCTTACCCGAACAACGGCAACCGGTCTATTATTATGATCTAGCTATTGATTTTCAAACGATCTCCCAAAAAATGTATCGAATCCTCGCACAAATGGGTCCCTTTGGTCCTCAAAATATGCAGCCGGTTTTTAAAACATCCCAATGTAAAGATAGTGGTAGAACGCGTGCTGTTGGAAAGGACCAAACGCATTTACGTCTGGAAGTAGAAGATATTACGGGGGAACGACTAATCGGGATTGCTTTTGGGATGGCTCATCATTTAAATAAAATTAAAAGCAGGGAACTGTTTTCACTACTTTATACCTTGGAAGAAAATGAATTTAATGGGGTGGTTTCTCTACAATTAAAAGTTAAGGATCTTTCTTTTGACCAATAAAAAACCCCCGCAAAGCGGGGGTTAAAAAGATCTTAATGAAAGGATCTAGAATTTATAACGAAGGGCAAAATTCCACGTTGTTCCAAATCCGAACCAAACATAGTTTTGCGTATTAATTCCTTTATAGGTATCAGAACCTTGATCAGCATAGATGTTTGAGTTTGACTCAGCAATGTACTCTTCATTAAACAAGTTGTTGATGTTTAATCGTGCACTCATCTTGTTCCCTAAGAAATCAAATACATAACTAGCTCCAAAATCAACAAGGTTGTAAGCAGGTAACTTAATTGCTCCCTCATTGTCAGGATTTAAAAAGGCAGAATCTGTGATGCTATAATCTGCATAAAGATTATCAACACTTCTCCAACCTAAATCAAAGGAGAAGTTTTCTGTTACACGGTAGTCTGCTTCCAAGTAAGATACAAACTGTGCAGCATCTCCAACTTTAGCGTCTTTAGTGTAAAGCGTACCTTCACCAATTAATTGTTGGTTATCGTCAAAAAGTGAAGCACTAAAGTCTTTGGTGTATTTCCAATCTCCCAAAGAAATCATCCCTCTAATCTTTAAGTTGCTTGTTGGCTTGTACGTTCCTTCGATTTCAATACCATTGTGTGTTTGATCGATGTCTGTAAATTGAGCAGTACCATCTTGTCCACTTTCAGTAGTAAATCCTCTAGAGATAAAACGGTCTCCCCAAGTAGTTGTGTAAAGGTTTACATTAACTTTTAAAGCGTTAGATACAAAACCGTAACCTAATTCAAAAGAAGTAATTTTTTCATTTTGAAGATTTTCGTTTACGTTGTTAGCATAGTTAGGGAATACCGCATCAAAGTTAGGTTGTCTTTCAATATATCCAGCGTTGAAGAAGATGTTGTTGCTTTGGTTGATGTTAAAGTTGGCACCTCCTTTAAAGTAACCACCACCAACATTTTTCTTTTCAGACAATGGGTTGGTTGGTTGGTCAAAGAAATCTTCTCTTTGGAACGACTGGTTTGATAGTCCGGCTTGTACTACAGCATTAAGTTTTCCACTTGCATACTCAGCCATCCCGTTGAATCCTTGCCATCCGACATATCCAATATTGTAATAATCCATTTTAGGACCTCTGATTCCTGTATTATTGAATGGAGAAGCTTCGATGAGTGTTTCAATGATTTGACCATCGTTGTTTCGGTTTCCAGTAGAGTAATAACCGTCAAGTCCCATTAAATCATTAAGTACTCTATAGTGATAACCTTTGTAGTTACGTAAATCAACTCCAAGAGAGTAGGTCATTTTTTCACCTTCAAATTTAATTTTTGAGATAGCACCTACCCAGTCATGAGAGTTCATAGAAGCTCTTCTTACTAAGACCGCTCTATTTACTCCATCGTCTCTAAAACCGTTTGAACCAATTCTTAAACCGTCAAAGTTTCCTCTAGCCAAGCCCCCTGTATAAGGATCAGTAGTAGCAATGTTGTTCGCAACAACGGCATCATAATCAATACTACCGTTAGCCAATCGTGCACCATCCCCATTTTCTAGGTAATGCTCTGTAAGATCTTTTCTAAAGGGTAAGATATTAGAAACACTATTTCTAAAGTAGTTTCCTCGAGGACCTGTTCCTCCACCTCTACCGGCTGAACCGTATAAAGAAGTCGCTAAACTTACTTTACTACTAATTTCCCAGTCCCAGTTGAAAGTGGCTAATGGTTTGTTGTAGAAGTTTCTTCTCATATTATACTCTTCACCATCTAAGATACCTCCATTACTATTCCATCGTTGATCAATTCCTTCATCTCCAAAGTTTTCAAAATCACGAATTGAAACCCATGCGCTTCTTTGGTGGTGCCATTGACCAGCGCCAAGTACACTTAAGTTAAAACCATGTGCAGAACCTTCAGGATTGTATCCTACAGAAGCAAAATACGTCCATCCTTCTCCTTGAGTACTGTTGACATAACCGTCACCAGACCATTTCGATAATAGTAAGCTCAAAGCCCATCCTTCATCATTTTTTCCAGTATTGTAGGCAGCAGTTGTTTTGGTATAATTGTCATTTCCAAGCATTTGAGAAATAGTACCTCCTTCTTGTTTGTCAGCTGCTTTTGTAAAGATGGAAACAGTACCCCCAACAGACGGTACAGCCAAACTCGTTGCACCCAAACCTCTTTGGATTTGTATTCCAGAAGCAACATCGGTAAGACCTTGCCAGTTGGACCAATAAACCCATCCATTTTCCATGTCGTTAACGGGTTGACCGTTGATCAAGAATGCTGTGTTACGTTGCGTAAATCCTCGAACACTAATTCGAGAGTCACCGTAACCACCACCTTGTTTGGTAGCATAAACACCAGGGGTGTTGTTCATGATTTCAGGAAATTCTTGATTCCCCACTCTTAATGAAATCTGCTCGGCAGATATGGTACTCAGTGCAATCGGCGTTTCACGCTCTTTTGCAATTTTAATGACGCCAGAAGCTACTACAACCTCTTCAAGACTTACAAAAGTCCCAAGCGTATCTATTTCTTTTTCACTCGTTTCTTGTGCAAAAGCGAATGAAGAAAAAATCACAATAGATGATAATACTAGTTTTTTCATGTTTGTTTTTAGTTAGAAAAATTTTAACAAAACTAGTAAATAATGATACTGTAGATGTTTTATAATGTTAACAAAAAATTAACAAATCTTAAACTCCTAAGCCCTCCATATTTTAGAGTAAATTCATTAATTGTGTAGTAGAACTATCATGGCCTTTTACATCGTCTTTTCCAAGGTCGGATAAGATAATATTCGCCAGTTGTTTTCCCAATTCTACTCCCCATTGATCGTAACTAAAAATATTCCAAAGAATTCCTTGAACGAAAATTTTGTGCTCATAAGTTGCAATGAGTGCTCCTAGGTTATAGGGGTTCAATTGGTCAATGAGAATGGAGTTGGTGGGTCGGTTCCCTTCAAAAACTTTAAAGGGAGTAAGTTTTGCAATGGTTGAAGCGTCTAAGCCTTGGTCTTGTAGTTCTTTGATGACCGCCTCTTTATTTTTTCCACACATAAAGGCTTCCGTTTGAGCAATGTAATTGGCCATTAACTTTTGATGGTGTTCTGTTTCCCCATAAAGGGACTTTTTAAATCCAATAAAGTCAGCAGGAATGAGTTTTGTTCCTTGGTGCATTAACTGAAAAAAAGCGTGTTGTGCATTGGTTCCAGAAGCACCCCAAATGATCGTTCCGGTTTGATAGTCTATGGGATCTCCATTACGATCTATCCCTTTTCCATTGCTTTCCATGATTCCTTGCTGTAAGTAGGCAGGGAAATTTCTAAGATATTGGGTATAAGGAATAATGGCTTCACTCTCTGCTCCCCAAAAGTTATTATACCAAATTGAAATCAAACTGAGTTGAACTGGAATATTTTTCTCAAAAGGGGTTGTTTTGAAATGGTCATCCATTGCCCCAGCTCCTTTTAAAAAGGCTTCAAAGTGATTGTATCCTACCGATAAACAAATGCTTAAACCTACGGCACTCCACAAAGAAAAGCGACCACCCACCCAATCATTCATTGGGAATACATTTTCAGTAGCAATTCCAAAGGCTTTAATTTTTTCCATGTTGGTAGATACCGCCACAAAATGTTGTGCAATCGCACTTTCAGGGGACTGCTGCAAGAACCATTTTCGAACGGTTTCTGCATTGCTTATGGTTTCTTGAGTCGTAAATGTTTTGGAAACAATTACGACTAAGGTAGTTTCTGGGTTGAGCCCCTTAATCATTTCTCGTACATGATCCCCTTCCACATTGGAAATAAAATGAACGTTGAGGTGGTTTTTATAAAAGGCAAGAGCTTCGGTTACCATGGCAGGGCCCAAATCAGAGCCACCGATTCCAATATTGACAACGTCTGTGATGGCTTTGCCCGTATGTCCTTTCCATGCTCCAGAGATGACAGCTTCTGAAAAATGCTGCATTTTTTCTTTTACAGCGGCAACACCCGGTAAAACATTTTCTCCATCAACTTCAATACTTTTAGCATGCTGATCTCGAAGTGCCGTATGTAATACAGCACGATTTTCCGTTTCATTAATCTTAACCCCTGAAAAGTAGGCTTCAATTGCTTCAGGTAATCCAACGGCATTGGCTAAATCAATCAGTAATTGCTGAGTTTCTTCGTTTACTCTGTTTTTAGATAAATCAACATAGAATTCTTCCCACTTTAGAGTTAGCTGATCCAAGCGATTTGGTGCCTCTTTAAAATGGTCTAGAATAGTTTTATTTTGAACCTTTTCGAAGTGATTGGTTAGGGCTTTCCATTCTTTTAGCGCTGTTGGATTCTTTTTTGCTAGGGTCATTCAATTCCTTATTTATGGTTGTATTTACAATTTTTTCTGAGTTACCTATATTCTCAAAGACGATACAGTCCAATTCATTTTTAACGGAAGTAATTGCTTCGAGATAGGTTTTTTTTATGCTGTCTGAAATGGGTTCTGCTTCGGGAAGTTTTTGCTTGTAGGGATCCACTTGTCGCCCATTTTTCCAAAAGCGATAACACACATGTGGACCGGAGGTATTTCCAGTCATTCCAACCCAACCGATTACGTCCCCTTGTTTAACAAAGTCGCCCACTTTTACTTTTCTCCGTTTCATGTGGAGATATTGGGTCGCGTAGATGTTGTTGTGTTTGATCATCACATAGTTACCATTACCACGGGTATAGCTCGCTTTAACTACGGTGCCGTTTGCTGTAGCTAAAATAGGAGTTCCAATGCTTGCCGCATAGTCTGTACCTTTGTGTGGTCGAATTTTATTCCCGTAATAGGCAATTCGGCGGCGGAGGTTGTAGCGGGAGGAAATTCTACTGAATTTGACTGGAGCTTTTAAAAAAGCACGACGTAAGTTTTTTGCATTTTGGTCAAAATAATCAACGATTCCTTTTTCAGGATCTGGCTCAAATTCAAAAGCGTAAAAGGGATTTCCCTTGTGCTCAAAGTAGGCTGCTTTGATACGACCCACACCAATGGAAATGGTATCATCAACAAAATTTTCTGTATAAATTACTTTAAAACGGTCCTTTTTTTGAAGACGTGTAAAGTCAATGGTCCATGCATAAACATCCGCAAGGTAGTAGGATAAACTTTCTTCCAACCCACTGTTGATCATGCTTTCATATAAAGAATTTTCAATAACACCAGACGCTTGTAAAACGAGAGTCTTAACGTTTTTGGTGTATTTTTCGGCATAAATACTATCTCGGAGTTTAATTAAGGAATAGCCCTTAACATCTGGGTGATAGACAAAATATTCAAGAGTTCGTAAACTATCTTTTGAATAAAATAGCGAATAGGGTTTTCCATAGCGCAATTTTTTAAGATCTACTTTTCCTTTTATTTCTTGAAGAATCGTATAAATTTCTGGATAGTCTAAACCATTTTTTTCCATGATTCCTCCGAAGGTTTCATTTTTTCGGATAATCTTTTCTTCAACCTCATATTGATTTAAATCAACACCGAAATGCAACTTCGGGGGAGGGACTACAACTTCAACACTCCTTTTCTCAAGCGTTTGTTTTTCCTCCGATTGGTTTTTGCAGCTAAAAGCAACGATTAAAACCAATATGATTAAACCCCATTTTTTCATTAAGATGGTATTGTGTTGCAAATTTCGAAATTAAAATTATTGGAAACTAATTTTAAAGGGGTGTTTTAGGTTTTTAAAGTTATCTAAATCCATTTTTATTGCGCCCACAGCAATATTTGCTTGGATACGAATTGGAATTTGATTTTTATCATTACTGATCCAGACGGTTAAACTCTCTTGCTCACTAAAAACCCTACCCGACTGAACAAGCGGACGGAATTTTAAACATTCAATTTTTCCAAACTTAGTTTTTATTATTTCTTTTCCAAGAAGTTTAAGTTTGAATTCATAATTCTCATTGTCGAAAAACATATTGATACCTACACTTTCATTGACTTTCATGGCTTCTTTGGGGAAAAAGTTTCTCAAATAATAAAAAGTCGAGATCATGTCTTGAACATTCGGTTGCGTTTTAAACGTTTTTTGTTCGCCAGTTTTTTTATTGTCAACCACCGCAATGTTCTGTTCGTGGTCAAAGTTGATGACTACATTTTTGGTATATCCACCCTCATAAATATCCCGAACAAATCGCAAAGGCATCCCCGTTTTGGGGTTAAAATAACTTTCGTAATGATCCTCTACTTTAAAAAATAACCGAGCGAGCCCCGTTGTTTTTCCATAGCCTTTCGCATGAATCACTGGAACACCATTAATGGTATCGTTTTTTAATTCAAGTGACGCATAACTGGCTTTAAAAAAAAGATAATTCACCCGATATTCAAACCATTCTCCAGCCTTAAAGGAATCTAAAGGGGGTGTTTTTGAGGGATTGATTTCTTGAGATAAAACAACGTTTACTCCCAAGAGCATTAAAAAAAAAGTTCTTTTTAACATGGGGTAAAAATAAGTATTCCTGATAAGATTTTAGTGTTAAATTTAGTTAACACTTAATCCAATAGTACTATTTATTTAGACATCGCTTTTAAAGCACTAAAAATTTTCTTACCCCGTGATGCACCCAAAAGTCCAACGATTTCATTTTCTGAAGCATTTTGGATACGTTTTAAAGATTTAAACTTTAAGAGTAATTTTTTACTCGTAGAAGCTCCCACTCCTGGGATGCTATCAAGTTTTGAGTTTAAAGTGCCTTTGCTTCTTTTCTTTCTATGAAGGCTTATTCCAAAGCGGTGGGCTTCATTACGTGCTTGTTGGATGATTTTCAAACTTTCTGATTTTTTGTCTAAATAAAGGGGAACAGGATCATTGGGGAAATAAATTTCTTCCAAACGTTTGGCAATTCCCACAATGGCAATTTTTCCACGAAGTCCTAAAACGTCTAAACTTTTTAGGGCAGAAGAAAGTTGTCCTTTCCCTCCATCAACAACAATCAATTGGGGCAGGGGTTGATCTTCTTCCAACAAACGCTTATAGCGTCGAAAAACCACTTCCTCCATAGAAGCAAAATCATCGGGACCAACAACTGTTTTTATTCCATAGTGACGGTATTCTTTTTTACTAGGTTTCCCATTTTTAAAAACAACGCAGGCCGCAACGGGATCACTTCCCTGAATATTGGAATTGTCAAAACACTCGATATGATAGGGAGGAGAGGATAATCGCAAATCGACTTTCATCTGATCCATCAAACGGTTAGTGTGTCTGTCGGGATCAACAATCTTGATTTGTTTAAAGCGTTCTAGTCTAAAAAACTTTGCATTTCGGAGGGACAAGTCCACTAATTTTTTTTTGTCTCCTTGAATGGGTACGCTTACGTTTACCTTTTCCCCCAAGTTAAGCGGGAGAGACAAAAACAACTCTTTGGAAGTGCTGTGAAAAAGTTGTCGTATTTCTATGATCGCTAAACGCAAAAGTGTAGCATCAGATTCGTCTAATTTCTTTTTAATTTCAATTGTATGTGACCGAATTATAGCTCCATGGGATACTTGGATATAATTGATATAACCATAACTCTCATCCGAAACAACAGAAAAAACATCGGCTTTGTCGATTTTTGGATTTACCACAGTTGACTTGGCTTGATAATTTTCAAGCACTTCAATTTTTTCCTTAATCTGCTGTGCTTTTTCAAATTCCATAGCCGCTGCATAAGTCTGCATTTGTTCTCGAAAGTGGTTCAGTGAGTCTTTAAAATTTCCCTTTATAATTTGTCGAATGGCCCGAATATTACCTTCATAGACCGATCGATCCATTTTTGATTCGCAGGGTCCCAAACAATTTCCCAAATGGAAATCCAAGCACACTTTATACTTTCCACTTTCAATCTTTTCATCACTCAAATCATACGAACACGTTCTCAAGGGATAGATGCCTTTGATGAGACCTAAAAGTGTCCGTACCGTTTTCATGTTTGTATAGGGACCAAAATATTCCGAACCGTCATGAATAATTTTACGCGTACTGAAAATTCTTGGGAAGGCTTCCTTTTTTATACATATCCATGGATATGATTTATCATCCCTTAGCATAACATTATACTTGGGCTGGTGTTTTTTAATTAAATTATTTTCCAACAAGAGCGCATCCATTTCCGAACTAACAACAATGTGTTCAATTCGATAAATCTTTTTGACCAAAAGCTCGGTACGTCTATTTTCATGTTTTTTGGTAAAGTAGGAGTTTACTCTTTTTTTGAGGTTTTTGGCTTTACCAACATAAAGAAGTCGATCGTCTTGATCGTAATATTGATACACACCCGCCACATCGGGTAAGCTTTTTATTTGAATAGCTATCGCTGAATAATTCACTAAACGAAAGTATTGAATTTTCTTTTGGCCAAAAAATTGTTTTGAGCAGCAATCATTTTTTGTATTTCCAATTCAAGTATCTTTATCCAAGATTATGCCAAAAGGAAAAGACGCACTTCGACAGGAATATCTTGAAAAAAGAAAGGCACTCCCAATGGAACAGAGGGATGCTTTTAGTTTGGATATGGTCAATCAATGTCTTCATCTTCCCCTTTGGGAAGCTTTGGTTTTTCATCTTTTTTTACCCATAGAAAAACAATGTGAGGTTGACACAACACTTTTATTAACCCTTCTTCAAGGAAAAGATAAACAGGTTGTTTTGTCTAAAATGGCTCCTAAAAACGAACTAGTTCATTTTTTACTTACAGAAGAAACACCCATTTCCATAGGTCAATGGGGAGTACCAGAACCTCAGGGAGGATTGGCCATTTCAACCGATCAACTTCAAGTTGTTTTTGTGCCCTTAGTGATTTTTGATCAAAACGGTCATCGGGTGGGATATGGCAAGGGCTATTATGATCGTTTTTTAGCGCAATGTGCTCCAAACACCATCAAAGTTGGACTGTCTTTTTTCGAAGCTGTTGACCAGATTGAGGGCACTTCCACACATGATGTTCGTTTGGATTATTGCGTTACTCCTAAAAAGGTTTATGCTTTTTGACCCTGGGTTTCAGAGGTAACTTTATCGCTGATCTTTCCTTTATTAAAAATACGCTTATTGAAGACAATTAAAATACCCACTCCAGTGCTTATTGCTGTGTCTGCAAAATTAAAGACATATTGAAAAAAGGTGTAGGAGTCTCCACCGATGATAGGAAGCCATTTAGGCCACACCCATGAAACGAGAGGAAACTGAAGCATATCTACGACGTGACCGTAAAACAGTGGTGCATAGCCTTCTTCTGGTAAAAAGGTTGCTATTTGACCATAGCTACTTGAAAATAAAATCCCATAAAATACAGAATCAATAATATTACCTAAAGCTCCTGCAAAAATGAGTGATAGTGCCCAAATCAAAAGTAATGAAGTGTTCTTTTTTATGGTATCCCATAACCATAAACCAATACCAATAATAGCCAATAAACGGAAAAAAGTAAGAAATAATTTAGCGAAATCATCACTTATAAAAGGGATAAAATCATTGAGTTTTGCCCCCATGGCCATACCCCTATTTTCAATAAAAAGAAGCTTAAAGAAACCAACATCAAAGATGACATCACCTTCAAATACCGTTAGTGAATAATTGAGTTTAATGTATATTTTAGTTGCTTGATCCAGTAAAAGTATTCCAAGAATAATAAGGATTACCCATTTAATTGGGAAGGCTTTTTTAGATGTTTCCAGAATACGTCATTTTTTATTTACAATTGCAAATGTAAAAATTTATTCATTCACTTTTGAAAGATGTTTCCCGAGACACTTTGGATTTTAAGCTGGGGTTTTTCTCCTCTTGTTTTAGGGTTTACATTTACCCTTCCTGTTTTACTGCTAGCATCAACAACTAGATTTTGGTCAAAGATGATTACTGCAGCTCTTAGGGTTTTAATCGTTCCCGATACTAGGGTTCCAAATAATTGAAAAATACCGTTGTTGAGTTGAACATCAATTGCTGTTTTTGTTCCAACAAATTCAACATTGGCATCGTTAGCAATCAAGCGTATGGCCATGGTTTCTGGGAGTGTAATATGGAGTTGTGTAGCAATGGATTTGTGCGCACTCAATTTGTCATTGTATTGTTTGAAATTGGGGATTTTTTTTTCAGTTAGAACCAAGGTTTTTCCAGAAAAAGAACTACTTAAACTAACCTGATTTTGATATTCCCCACCTGCTTTATATGCTACAGTTATTGTTGCACTTTGGGAGATACTTTTAACTTCGATTTGTGTGGCCCATGGGGCAACAATTTCAACCGTCTCAATGTTTGGTTCTTTCCACGTTTTGGTATAGGTTTTTTGGGATTGCCCAAGAACCCAAACCAAAAGAAAGACGGAGGTAACTGTAGTTTTTATCGTTGCATATTTTTAGCTTCAATACTCAGAGTCGCATGAGGTACAAGAAACAAGCGTTTTTTATTAATCAACTTGCCTGTTACACGACAAACTCCATAGGTTTTGTTTTCAATTCGAATTAAAGCATTCTTAAGATCGCGAATAAATTTTTCTTGTCGGATGGCAAGTTGTGTATTGGCTTCTTTAGACATGGTTTCAGAGCCCTCTTCAAAGGCTTTAAACGTTGGAGAGGTATCATCAGTACCATTATTTCCATTGTTCATATAGGCACTTTTGAGGAGGTCTAGGTCAGCTTTGGCTTTGTTGATTTTTTCTTCAATCAATACACGAAATTCCTCCAATTCCTGATCGGTATATCGCACTTTAACTTCATCCTTCATATTACTGATTTTTTAATATTAATTTGTGTTTTAATTTGGTCAAACTCTACATTCACACCTTCGGTAAGGTGGGGTTCAAAGGTTAAGGTTTCCCCTAAAATTTCAGATAGAATATGTTTTTTATTTTTGCTGACAGCAGCTTCTAAAACAGTATCGTTTTGCACCCTAATGTCAATTCTATCTGTAATTTCTAAACCTTTGTCTTTTCTGATATTTTGAATCCGATTGATGAGCTCTCTGGCAATACCCTCTTGGATAAGATCAGGGGTTAAAGTCATGTCTAAGGCGACAGTCATCCCATTTCCTTGGGCGACTTGCCAACCTTCAATATCTTTGAAATAGATTTCAATATCAGACAATTCCAATATAATATTTTTTTCATTTACTTCAACAGCCAAAGGTTTATTTTGTTCCAAAAGGGCTACTTCTTCTGGGGTGAGTTGGTGAATACGTTGCACGACACTTTTGACGTCTTTCCCGTATTTAGGGCCCAAAGTTTTGAAATTGGGCTTGACCTCTTTCACCAAAATGGCGTTAGCATCGTCTAACAATTCCACCGTTTTTACATTTATTTCTGAGGCAATTTGTTTTTGAATCAGTAATAAGGCTGCACGTTCGGCTTTATCTTTTACAGGAACAATCAGTTTTTGAAGGGGTTGGCGAACCTTAATTTGTTCTTTTTTTCGAAGAGAAAGAGCAAGCGATGTGATCGTTCTTGCTTTGTTAATTCGCACTTCTAAATCAGGATTAATCGCTGCTGAATTGGCTACAGGAAAATCTGATAAATGAACAGAGTGAGCCGTATCGGTTTGCCCTACCTTGTTGAGATCATTATAAAGATGATCCATATAAAAAGGAGCCACTGGCGCACCTAGTTTTGCAATGGTAATCAAACATTGATAAAGCGTTTGATAGGCAGCAATTTTATCTGCTTGATACTCTCCTTTCCAGAATCTTCTTCGTGAAAGACGGACATACCAATTACTCATTTTTTCTTGGACAAAATCAGAAATAGCACGAGTAGCTTTTGTGGGCTCATAGTCTTCATAAGCCGCATCAACAAGTTTGATTAAGGAATTCAATTCCGAAAGTATCCATCGGTCCAATTCTGTTCTTTCCTCTAAGGGTATTTCCGCTTCTTGATGTGTAAAACCGTCGATATTGGCATACATGATAAAGAAGGAATAGGTGTTGTAAAGGGTACCAAAAAATTTACGTAATACCTCTCCGATACCTTCCGAATCAAACTTAAGGTTGTCCCATGGGTTGGCATTAGCTATCATATACCATCGGGTAGCATCAGGGCCAAAGGTATCAAGCGTAGTAAAGGGATCAACCCCATTACCTAAGCGTTTGGACATTTTTTGCCCCTTTTTATCCAAAACTAAGCCGTTAGAAATCACATTTTTATAGGCTATACTATCAAAAACTAAACTACCAATGGCGTGGAGGGTATAGAACCATCCTCTAGTTTGATCGACGCCTTCGGCAATATAGTCAGCAGGAAAGCTTTCCCCTGCATCAATTTTTTCTTTGTTTTCAAAGGGGTAGTGCCATTGTGCATAGGGCATTGCTCCAGAATCAAACCACACATCGATGAGGTCGGACTCTCGGTGCATTGGTTCTCCGTCGGAACTACAAAGAACAATGGCATCTACGGTATTTTTATGTAAATCAATCTGGTCGTAATTGTCCTCAGAAAACTCCCCTACTTTAAACGTATCAAAGGGATTTTTTTTCATCAGCCCCTTGGATACAGCAATATTAATGGCTGCGATCAATTCTTCTATCGATCCCATAACCTTGGTTTCTTTCCCGTCGGCTGTACGCCAAACTGGTAGGGGAATTCCCCAATATCTGGAGCGTGATAAATTCCAATCATTTGCATTCGACAACCAATTTCCGAAACGTTTCTCTCCAGTAGATTTAGGTTTCCAATTAATTTCTTTATTGCGTTCGCTCATTTGGTCACGAATGGCACTCACTTTAATAAACCAAGAATCCAAAGGATAGTACAGAATGGGTTTGTCTGTTCGCCAACAATTGGGATAGGAGTGTACGTATTTTTCTACATTAAAGGCACGGTTCAATTCTTTTAATCGAATGGCAATTTCAACATCTACTGATTTTTGAGGCGCCTCTCCTTCGGGGTAGTATTCGTTTTTGACATATTTACCCCCTAGATTTCCTAATTCTTTTCTAAACTTTCCTTGTAAATCAACCAAGGGAACACGGTTGTCATTTTCGTCAATCACTAATAAAGGGGGGACTTCAGGAATTGCTTCTTTCGCTACTTTAGCATCATCAGCACCAAAGGTTGGCGCCGTATGCACAATTCCAGTTCCTTCCTCAGTTGTTACAAAATCTCCTGAGATGACACGGAAGGCATGTTCAGCATTTTCAAAGGGTAAAGGTGCTTCTGACCAAATTTTTTCATAACGAATTCCCACAAGCTCATGCCCTTTAATCTCTTGTTGCAGCGTGTAGGTAATTTTTTTATCCTTGGGGTCAGGAGTTTTCAATGCAGCTACATCGGGAACTGCTGTATATTTTTTCCCCAATTGTTTTTCCATCAAGGCCTTGGCTAAAAGAATTCGAATTGGTTTCCCTGTATATTGATTAAAAGTTTGGACCACAACATAGGTAATGGAAGGACCAACGGTAAGTGCCGTATTAGATGGTAAGGTCCATGGAGTAGTTGTCCATGCTAGGAGGAATAAGGGAATATCCCCTTGTAATGCTTCAGGTAAACTTTCTGAAAGGGTTTTAAACTGGGCGGTAACCGTGGTGTCACTCACATCACGATATGTCCCTGGTTGATTTAATTCATGTGAGCTTAAACCTGTTCCCGCTTTTGGGGAATAGGGTTGAATCGTATAGCCTTTGTACAACAATCCCTTATCATGGATTTGTTTAAGTAACCACCAGACACTTTCAATATACTTTGATTTATAGGTAATATAAGGGGATTCCATGTCCACCCAATAACCAATACGCCGTGTTAATTGATTCCAAACATCAGTGTATCGCATCACGGCTTCCTTACACTTATCATTATATTCTGAAACAGAAATTTTTTTACCAATATCATCTTTGGTAATTCCCAATTCTTTTTCCACCCCCAATTCGACTGGAAGACCATGCGTGTCCCATCCAGCTTTTCTTTTTACTTGGTATCCTTTTTGTGTTTTATAACGACAAAAAATATCTTTAATGGCTCGTGCCATGACATGGTGGATGCCAGGCATGCCATTAGCCGACGGAGGACCTTCATAAAAAACAAAGGGTTGTTTCCCTTCTCGACTGCTGATGCTCTTTTCAAACGTTTGATTCGCCTCCCAATCTTTTAAGATGTTTTCGGCAATATCCGTTAAATCAAGCTTGTTGTATTCTCTAAATTTCATTTTAACCCAGGACTTAAGGATTAATAAAGTGCGAAAGTAACCATTTTCAAATAAATTTTAGGAGGACCTTTATAAAGGACATAAAATAGGTGGAAAAATTTTCATTTTACAGGTAAAATAGCCGTTTTACTAATCTATTTAAAACGCTAAGGTGTAAAAAGTATTGTTGGTTAAAAGTCCACATGCAAACCTAGGCGGAAACTTCTTCCAGGAGCAGAAATTCCAGAGGCGAATGTTCGGTAGTGTTGATCAAAAATATTGTTTATTCCAAGACGCAACTGAATATTTTCATCGAATAAATATTGTGTTTGAATAGAAATATCTGTCCATGCTGGGGAACCTGCATAGTAAAAATCAACATCATTGGAATCGGAATGAAACAAATAATTTTCGGTTCCGTTAGGAGCAAATTCACTTGTTTGACTTACGGGTTGTCTCGGTGTTTCTTCCAAGCCATCTTCTCCTCCCCAGCTGTATTCATTTGGATCTTTACTACCACTAAAGCGAAGAACGGCATTAGCACTAAATCGTTCTTTATTATAATTTAAATTAAAATCTCCAAAAACAGGAGAAATGGAGGGTAGGGGGCCATATTTTAAATTGTTATCACTTTTGGTATACGTAACCGAACCTCTTGCCTGAAGGTTTTTTAAAAGTTGTGCTTTTCCGTCGATAGAGCCACCGTATAAAAAGCGATTACCTAAATTTTTGTTACTAACAGTAAGAACTTCTTCTCCATTATACATGATAGTGTTTAGATTTTCCGTGGATTCATCAGCATGAACAATAAAATCTGTCCTAAGAATATGTCGTGAAATTAGAGAAGCGAACGTTCGAAGGGAAAAATAATTTTCTCTATTCTCTGAATATTTGGAGACCCCAACTTCATAGTTGTAGGCATATTCAGGTTTTAAATACTGGTTGGGTACCACAAGAATCCCCTTGCTTTCACGAATCTTTCCAATATCGTCAATGTTTGGGTTTCGAAATCCACTGGAAACCATTGTACTCCATTGGACATTGTTTTTTGTTCGGTAGGTTAAAGCAACCGTTTGAGTTAATGCAGTTGTATTTAGACCGGTAGAAGAGAGTAGGGCATTGACATTATAAGTTTCTTTCCAATTGGCTTCTAATATTGTATGGGTTAATCGTAGCCCAGCATTTAAAGTAAAACTTTCATTTAAATCAAAGACCCAATTTGCGTAGCCTGCAAAACTCGTATAAGAGCTTCCAGCACTGGGATAGCGAGAAGGAATAGAAAGCGGATAGTCATAATCTACAATCTTATTGCCTTCCAAGAGGAGCTCTTCTTTAAAGGCCAAAGAATTGACTTTATTATAGGTACCTTCAAATCCATAGGACAACGAATACTTTCCAGTAAAATTGGCGTCAAAGTCACCATTTAGACTAAAAACATGAACGGTTTCTTTTTGCGAAATACGATCTAAACTATTAAAAAGCCGACTGATCCGCGACTCTTTTATTTTTTGATAAGCTAGCGTAATTTCCCCTTTTTTCAACAGCTTTTTTCCACTATAAAATTTTAAACTCGGTGCAATCAACAGGCGAAATTGAGGGCCATAAAACCATTCAGCAAAGCGCAGGTTTTCATCTCTAAGCTCAACTAGTTTGTCATAACGCGGAATATCAGAGGAATTAGAAAGCTGAAAATTAAGCGTAAGTTGTTTTTCTTGGGGTAGTTTAACCACAAATTTTTGGAAAAGATCGTACTGCTGGTATCCAGTATTTTTTTGAATCAAAGGATCTTCATTAGGGGTTTGATTGGGGGTATAAATATTTCGGGTATTTTCAGAAAAAAAGGGAGTCAACCCCCAATTGTCATAGCCATGACGTCTATTTTTTCCGATTCGAATATCTCCAAAATTAGAAAAACTAAAACTTGTCCGGCTTCCCCAATTTTTAAAACTCAGATCTGTTGAAATATTGTTGACACTGGCGGTGTTAGCACTATTAAATTCTGAAGAAAAAGAATTTTTAATTTTTTCAACTCCGTTGATTTCAGGAGATTTGGTGTAATAATGAATAACCCCACCCAAAGCATCAGAACCATAGCCTACAGAAGAAGAACCAAAGACAACTTCCACCCGCTCAATATTGTGCGGATCCACTGTCAAGGCGTTTTGAAGGTGTCCAGAACGATAGATGGCATTGTTCATGCGAACACCATCGACCACTAAAAGGACTCGATTGGCTTCAAAACCACGAAGAATAGGACTACCACCTCCACCTTGTGATTTTTGAATACGAACACCTGGACTCATTTCCAATAAGTCCGCACCAGTTGCTGGTGCTTGAAACGCAATATCTTTGGCACGAATTACAGTTACTTTTTCAGCAATTTTTTGTCGGGTAGATTCCGATCGTGCAATGGAAAGGATGATTTCATCCAACACTTCTTCTTGAGCTTCTAAAGCAATGCTAATGGTATTTTGTTTTTGGTCTTTTAAGTTTATTTTTTGTTCTTTAAAACCTAGAAATTGGATAAAAATAGTTGCTGAGGGATCAAAATTTTCAAGGGAAGCCTGTCCCTCGGCATTGGTCAAGACACTGGTCTTTTTTGTAGCATCATAGATGGCTACTCCTTCAATAGGAACATTTGTGGCTGCATCCTTTACCTCAATAGTTTGAGCCATTGTCTTCACACAAAACAAGAGCGTAAAAAGAGTGATATAGCGTAGCCTAAAAATGTTTAAAAACGTCATTTAATACGGCAATCGATTTTGGTGTTGAAAAATGCTGTAAATGTAACCTAAAATAAGTAATGACTTGTTCGAGTAATTCCGCTCGCTCCAATTTACTTAGTCTGATCGTTGATGCACTATCAAAATCCGTGCCTAATAAGGAAACCCATTGTGATTTTAAAGGTGTTTTTAAATGCAGCCCATGAGGTAGTAAGGGTGTTGTACTTCCACTTTCCAGATCAAAATAGGCATGATCGGGATTTTCTATATTGGGAAAAAACCCAATATGGCGGCTTAGTTCCAAAAGAAATTTAAGGTGAAAATTCCCAATATTTTCATGTTGATCCAACCAGATAAAGGAATGACGAATGAATTCAAAAAGCTGGGGGTTGGATTCGGCCTCTTCTTTAAGGACTTGGTAGAGTGTTTCTGAAAGAAACATTAACAAGGCATTTTTACGAACATCAAATGGGATACTTTGATAAGGGGTCAATAGTTTTGCCTCACGGACAAAACTCAAATTTTGGGTGTTTTTAAACTGTGCAACAATCTCAATATGAGATAAAGGTTGAAAAAGGGATTTTTTAACGGTTTTTCGTTTTCCGTTTAGAATCCCTTTAAGCATAAAAGAACGAAGCCCATACTTTTTTGTAAAGCAGTGAGAAATCAAACTCGTATCCCCATACTTAAGGTTATGAATGGGGAAAGCAGCAGTAGAGTCGAGCATGATTTTATACGACTCCCTGCGCCAACATTGCATCGGCTACTTTAACAAAACCTGCAATATTAGCTCCTTTGACATAGTTCACATAGTCTCCTTCGGCACCGTAAGTAAGGCAGGATTTATGAATATCGGCCATAATTTTTTTCAATCGTTCGTCCACTTCTTCCCGTGTCCAACTGTAGCGAAGAGAGTTTTGAGCCATTTCTAATCCTGAAACGGCAACCCCTCCCGCATTAGAGGCTTTCCCAGGGGCAAATAATATTTTATGCTCTAGGAAGAGATGAACGGCAGCTGCTGTTGTAGGCATATTAGCTCCTTCTCCAACACAAATACAATGGTTGGCAATCAACATTTTTGCATCGGTAATATTCAATTCGTTTTGAGTTGCACAGGGTAAGGCAACATCACAAGGAATTCCCCAAGGTGTTTTTCCTGGGTGGAAAGATGCGGATGGATATTTTTCTACATATTCGTTAATACGTCCACGTCTTACATTTTTTAAGTCCATCACATAGGCTAATTTTTCATGGTCAATCCCTTCCGGATCATGAATGAATCCAGAGGAATCGGATAGGGTAATGACTTTCCCTCCCAATTGGATCGTTTTTTCTGCAGCATATTGGGCAACATTCCCGGAGCCGGAGATGACCACATTTTTTCCATCAAAACTAGCATCTATATTTTCCAACATTTTTTGAGTAAAATAAACGACGCCATAGCCTGTAGCTTCTGGTCGAATTAAAGAGCCTCCCCAAGAGACTCCTTTACCAGTGAGTACTCCTGTAAATTCATTTCTAAGGCGTTTATATTGTCCAAACAAATAGCCAATTTCCCGGCTTCCAACACCAATATCTCCTGCTGGAATGTCGCGATTAGGGCCGATGTGACGAAATAATTCCGTCATAAAACTTTGACAAAAACGCATAATTTCAGTATCAGAACGTCCTTTTGGATTAAAATCTGACCCTCCTTTTCCACCGCCCATAGGTAAGGTGGTTAAACTGTTTTTAAAGACTTGTTCAAAGGCTAAAAATTTGAGTACGCTTAAATTTACCGTAGGGTGAAAACGAAGCCCACCTTTATAAGGCCCAATAGCTGAATTCATCTCAATACGATACCCACGATTGACTTGAATTTCTTCATTATCATCAATCCATGCTACACGAAAAGAAACCACACGTTCGGGTTCGACCATTCGAAGCAAGATGTTTTGTCCGTAATAAATATCGTTTTGAACAATGTAAGGGATAACAGTTTCAGCAACTTCTGTAACCGCTTGCATAAATTCTGGCTCATTTTGATTTTTAGCACTTACTTCTGCTAAAAATTGATCGATTATTTTTTTCATTAATACGTTTGTTTAGGGATTATGGTTTTTAGATCAATTAGGTTTGTTTTTAAAATACAATTAAAATAAAAAGGTAACGATGTCTTCAATTTTTGAAAAAGTGTGGACATTAATATTTTTAGGAACAGGGCCTACTTTTGAAAACTTTGAAATAATGATGGATTCAAAACCCAGTTTTGCTGCTTCTTGAATGCGTTGTTCTGCTTTTGGAATAGGTCGAATTTCTCCAGAAAGCCCTATTTCAGCTGCAAAACAAAAGTTTTTATCAATGGGGGCATCGTGAAAGCTAGACAGAATGGCCACGACTACTGCCAAATCAATTGCAGGGTCTTCAATGGTAATACCTCCAGTAATATTGATAAAAACATCTTTGGTACCTAAGGTAAACCCAGCCCGTTTTTCCAAAACAGCCAGTAACATATTGAGCCGTTTATTGTTGAAGCCTGTACTACTTCGTTGAGGAGTACCATAAACGGCAGTACTCACAAGTGCTTGCACCTCAATCATCAAAGGGCGAACCCCTTCAATTGTAGCTGCAATGGAATGCCCACTCAAGGCATCTTCTTTTTCAGAAATGAGTAATTCACTTGGATTGATGACTGGACGTAAACCTTGGGATTGCATTTCATAAATTCCAATTTCAGAAGTAGCGCCAAAACGATTTTTTTGGGCTCGGAGAATCCGGTAAATGTGGTTGCGGTCTCCTTCAAAATGCAAAACAGTATCCACCATATGTTCCAAGATTTTTGGACCAGCAATATGACCATCCTTAGTGATGTGACCTACTAAAATTACTGGGGTATGGGTTTCTTTGGCAAACTGAATTAATTCTGCAGCACAAGCACTAATCTGTGAAACACTCCCTGCATTACTTTCCAAAAATTGAGTGTGTAAAGTTTGGATGGAGTCAATAATCAACAGATTGGGCTCCAGACGTTCCAATTGGGTAAAAATATTTTGGGTGTTGGTTTCACTTAAAATAAAACAATTGGAGTTGGTTTCCTTCATCCGTGATGCTCGTAGCTTTATTTGTTGCTGGCTTTCTTCACCAGAGACATACAATACTCGGGCACTAATTTGAAGGGAAATTTGTAGCAATAAGGTAGACTTACCAATTCCAGGCTCACCTCCAAGAAGGATTAAGGAACCAGGAACAATTCCTCCCCCTAAAACACGGTTGAGTTCTACATCATTGGTGTTCATTCTTGGCGCTTGATTTAAATCAATATCTGCCAATTGTTTGGGGCTGTTTTTTAGACGAGTATTAGAGGCATTCTTCCAATTTTTTTGAGTGGGTTTTTCGAGGATTTCCTCAACCAATGTATTCCAATTTTTACAACTGTTACATTGGCCTTGCCATTTGGCATGTTCAGTACCACAATTTTTACAAAAAAAGCCTTTTTTGATTTTGGTCATCGGCGTATTGTTTTAACGCATCTGTCTATTAACTAAAGGTAGTATAAAAAAAGCCAAGCTACCAAAAACGATAACCATGGCAGTTTGCCCACTCCACATTATCCAGCCAAAAGCTAAACCTGCATCTTTTGAAATGCCAAAAGCAGTAAGCATTAAGCCTACGGAAAAAGGATAAATTCCAATTCCACCGTTTGTCGCTGAAATGGTTAGTGCTCCAACAACAAAGGCAGGCAAAATTTGAATTAGCGTCAACGAGTCTGTTTCAGGAATTGTCCATTTAATGACATAGAACATGGCGAGATACATCACCCATATGAACAAGCTATGCAAGATGAAAGGTGTTTTTTTAGACATATTTTTTAGGGATAAGATACCTTCAACCAGTCCGTTAAATAAGCCTTTTAATTTCATTACCCAAGGATGTTGCGAGCGTTTAAACATCCAACGAATTATTATGACAACCACAATTACAACCCCACTGTAGAACATTAAGGTATTGTTGTCGATTTGTTTTTCTTTAAGAATTGACCAGATGGAATCAAATTGTAAACTAAGGGCAATCAACACAAAGGATAATAAAAAGACAAGATCCACAAGTCGTTCGGCGATGATGGTTCCAAAACTTTTTTCAAAGGGAATTTTCTCGTAAGTAGTCATGGTTGTTGCACGAAGAATTTCTCCCGATCGTGGAACACCAAGGTTGGCAATATAGGTAATCATTACGGCAAGAACACTATTAACATATCGGGGTTGATACCCTAAAGGTTCCAACAAAAATTTCCAACGATAGGCACGTGATAAATGACTCAAGGTTCCAAATAGTAAGGATAAAAGGACAAAGCGAATATCCGCATTTTTTACTGATGCAAGAATTCGATCTCTGTCTTCTTCAGTGGTCGTGTTAATGGTTAAGTAAATAAAAAAGAGACCGATACCAAAAGGGACGATGATTTTGAGTAGTGATTTTATCCGATCCAAACGCTTAATTTAACAAGTTAGTCTGCTCATTGGGGAATACAATGGCAGGATTAAAGTTTTTTGCTTCTTCAAAATCCATTAAGGCATAACCAATAATAATGATGAGGTCACCTTTTTGTACTCTTCGTGCAGCTGGACCATTAAGCGTAATTTCCCCCGAACCAGCGGCTCCTTCGATCACATAAGTTTCCAGTCGTTCCCCATTGTTAATATTAACGATTTGAACTTTCTCGCCTTTAATAAGATTAGCGGCATTCATTAAATCCAAATCAATAGTGATACTTCCAATATAGTTTAAATCGGCATTGGTGACAGAAACACGATGAATTTTTGATTTTAGAACTTCTATTTTCATGGGCCAAAGGTATCTAATATTATCCTAATTTGACATTATCAATTAAACGGATTTTGGGGGTTCTTACAGCAATAAATGCACGATAGGTATCATGGTTATTGATGGTGATTTCGGGGAGTAATGTTTTGGCATTGACTAGATTAAAATATTCCAACTCAAAAAAAGGAAAAGCCTCTATTTCTTTTCGGATTGATGCGGCAATGGTTGTCGTTTTTTGCTGCTTAAATGTTGCTTGCGCATACTGTAACATTTTATAGATGATTGGGGCTGCAGTGCGCTCTTCCTTTGTTAACAAGGCATTTCTCGAGCTCATTGCCAATCCGTCTTTTTCCCTAATGATGGGGCAGGGTTGTATTGTAATTGTTAGCCCTTGCATCTTAACCAGTTCTTGAATAATCGTTAGTTGTTGAAAATCCTTTTCGCCGAAGTAGGCTGTGTCAGGTTGGATATTTCGGAATAATTTTTCTACTACTGTAGCGACCCCGTTGAAGTGATTCTCTCGAAAAGCACCCTCCATAACTTTGTCTAGACTTCCAAAATCATAAGTTCCTGCCTTAACCGTATTCCCATAAAGTTCAGATATACTGGGAAGATAGATCAGAAGTTGGTTTCCATAGACTTCAAGTAAATTTAAATCTTGGGTAAGGTCACGTGGATACTTTTCAAGGTCTTTAGGATCATTGAATTGTGTAGGATTGACAAAAATACTCACCACCACCCATTCGTTTTCATTTATTGCTCTTTCAATAAGAGATAAATGTCCTTGATGTAAAGCACCCATCGTTGGAACAAAGCCGACTTTTCCAGGGTGTTTTGCAAGTGTATTTTTAAGTTTTAAATGGGTCTCAAAAATTTGCATTTAGCTTTTAATTAACGTGCCAAATATACAGTTTTTCGATATGTACGTAATATTTTATGTACCTTTGCAAAACCCTTTATTTCAAGGATTGTAGAATGTTTTTATGAAAGACAAAAAAGTATTAGTAATATCTTCTGAGGTAGTACCATATTTGCCACAGACGGTTAAGGCTGTTAATTCGTTTAAAATTCCAAAAATCATTAATGAAAACGGTGGCCAAACACGCATTTTTATGCCGCGTTATGGAATGATAAATGAACGACGTCATCAATTGCACGAAGTGATTCGACTTTCTGGGATGAACCTTGTGGTCAATGACATGGATATGCCTTTAATTATTAAAGTAGCCTCCATTCCAAAAGAACGTATGCAGGTTTACTTTATTGATAACGAAGAATATTTTAAGCGTAGAGCGATACTTCATGATGAAAATGAAGCCTTGTTTCCAGATAATGACGAACGAATGATCTTTTTTACCAAAGGGGTTATTGAAACCGTTAAAAAACTAAACTGGTCTCCAGACATCATTCATTTACACGGTTGGTTTACTGCTTTGTTTCCTCTGTATATCAATACATACTTTAAAGATGAACCACTTTTTGAAGACAGTAAAATCATCACATCTATATATAAGAGTGATTTTGAAGGGGTGATTTCTAAAAATGCTCACGATAAAGTGGCGTTTGATATGACTGATCAAAGTGACATCACCTTGTTGGATCAAGCCGACCACAACAATCTAAGTAAGTTAGGAGTTAGTTTCTCAGATGGGGTCATCCTTTCCGAAGAAGGAATCGATGCTTCCGTAATTGATTATGTCTCTTCCAGTAAAAAACCGTTTCTAAAAGCCAAAGACCTGTCTGAAGACAGTGCTTATGTTGACTTTTACACCAAAAATTTTAGCTAGTATTTGTTTTATGTTTTTTAAAAAAATTATAAATCCCATAGCCCTATTACTGCCTATTTTACTTTTAATTGGTTGCAATAAAGATTACTCACCCGTAGGTGAAAGCCTTTTTCAGGATCAAATTTTTGAAACCAATCAACAAACAGTCCCTGTTGTTGGATTTCAACAAAAACTTGATGTTGTGCAAACTGATGGTTTACCTTTAGCACAATTGGGAAAAATAACACATCCCGTTTTTGGTCTTTCGGAAGCGAGCTTTACCACACAGTTTTCAATTAGTTCTGCCCCTCTTTTTGGATTTTACTCCCAAACAAAAGAAGATGAAGGAAGTGAGACAGATGTTCAAATGATCCAAGAAGAGGAAACAGTAACGAGTGTATTTCTGGAAATCCCATTCTTTAACAATCAAAGTGATGATGATAATGATGGGGTAATCAATATTTTTGACGTTGATCCCAACGATAGCAGTAGTGATAGTGATGGAGATGGAATCTCTGATCTTTTAGAATCTCAAAGTGGTTTAGACCCTCTAAATCAAGATTCTGATGGGGATGGTATTTTAGACGATGAAGACACCGATAATGATGGCTATGATGTTGAAAACAGAGTCTATCAAATTGACTCCATTTATGGAAATAGAGAAGCGACTTTTAATTTAAAAGTGTATGAGCTTACCTATTATCTCAACGGGCTAAACCCAAACAACAACTTTGAAACCTTTCAACAGTATTATTCCAATGATGATTATTTTGAAAGAGGCTTCTATGGAGAAATTCTTCACGACGAAGAAATACAACTCAACTTTGAAGAACTCCGATTTAATTATTTGGAAGATGATGAAGAAACGCCAGACGAGGACGAGACAGAATTAGTAGAAACGCGGTTAACCCCCCGTATTCGTGTCCCTTTGGATATCGATTTTTTTCAAACCCGATTCATTGACATGGAAAGTAGTCCCGAATTGTCGAGCCTTTCCGCCTTTCAACAATATTTAAAGGGACTAATTATCCGTACTGATAATTTTTCCGATGAGATTTATATGCTTTTGGATTTTGCCAATGCAGAGATTAAAATAACCTATGACTATCAACGCTATAATGTCAAAGGAACAACCGACGACACTTCTGATGATACAATCGATACAGAACAAAATACCTACTCGCTTACATTTGGCGGCATTCAATTAAACAACTTAAAGAACGGTCCTTTTAACGGGACAATTACTCAAAAAATCGAGGCAGGAACCCGAGGAGAAGCCACCGACCGACTGTATCTTAAAGGAGGTGATTTACACGCTGTCATACGCTTGTTTGAAAATGACGATCAAAACACAGATCAAACGGTCCTTTTGGATCAACTTAGAGAACAACCTTGGCTGATCAATGAAGCCAACTTGTATTTATATATTGCTCCTGAAAGTGCTCCTTTAGATGAAAGTGGATTATTAGCTGATCGAATTTATCTCTATAATATTGAAGAAGGAACACCTTTAAATGACTACACTATCGATGGAAGTTTAAGTAGTGAAACAATCAAAAAGAATAAAGATAATTTTGGAGGTATTTTGGAATATGATGACGCTGGGGACCCCTATCGTTATAAATTTACCATTACTGATCACGTTGCAAAAATTATTCGAAAGGATTCTACAAACATTGATTTAGGACTTGTTGTCACAGGAAACATCAACAGTGTTATCAATAAAAGGGGTATTTTGACTCCTGAACAAGAACCGATTAAATATCCTCAAGCATCAAT
>CBFIJI010000005.1:0-42546 GCA_965662885.1 Flavobacteriaceae bacterium
CAAGGTCGGTTTTATACGTTCAGCCATTCCTTTTATTCGGGTCTCACTTTCAAGAACAAGACTTGTTTGTCTCTCTGAAAACGTGGCTACCAACTTCATTCTTTTTTGGTCTTTCGTTAAAGTCGGATTCTTTAGAATATTAATTTGTTCCTTCGTCAGACTTTTTTTAAAGGCTTCACGAGAAACTCTTATTTTTTGGCGTTCTGTTTGAATAATCTTTTTTTGAGCCTCGGTTAACGTACTTAGGTTAAGATAGACTTCCATTGATGCATCGTTTTCTTGAGCCAGCACATTTTCTGATATAAGTAATGTCATTAATACGAAAAGGAATCCAAAAGTTGTTCGTAGGTATTCCATAAACTAAAATTTATTCTTTTACAATTTGGTTAATCACATAAGCACTCAAATAAGCATCAACATCTTGATCCTCTATAAAAAGTGACTCAACAAGGGCACTATCGTTTGACAGTGTGGTCTCATCTGCGACTGTAATTCCATCGGGTGTTTCAGCTACCTTTTCGGAATTACTAATGAATTTTACAACTACGGTTAGAGAAACAACTAGGGTGACAATTGCAGCCATTCGGTAACTCAATTTCCAAACCCTTCTAACTCTTGATGGTAACATATGAGGTTTTGAAGGACTCTGAATTGTCGGGGTCACTTTTTCTTCAAAGACTTCCTCCCACAAAGCTTCTTTTGTTTTCTCTAAAGGAGAGTTTACTTTTTTAAAAAAAGCATCCATTTGATCTTCTGAGTAGTTCGGTCTATCGCTCATGATGCAATACAAATAGTTTTTAAGGTCTTAAATGCTAAATGCAATCTTTTTTCCACTGCTTTAACACTCAAATCAAGTCGTTCTGCAATTTCCTTATGTGTGAGTCCATCCATCTTATTCATTAACAGTACAGAACGTTGTTTTTCATTCAGTTGTACAAGTGCTTTTTCAAATTGGTCTTTCATTTCCTGAAAACTTTCTTGCTCATTAGAGCTATCTATGGTTTGTAAACTAAAAATTTCATCTGCATATTTCTTTTTTACTTTTTGATGTCTAAGATCACTTAAAAAAATATCTCCTGAAATTTTATAGAGTAAACTTTTTATATTTTCTTCAGATAATGAATGTCGCTTTTCCCATACTTTTAAAAAGGTGTCTTGCGCAATATCATCAGCGAGTTGTTGATTTCCAGATCGATAGTAAATGTATTTTCTGATCGCATCGAAATGTAAATCGTAACTATTTTTAAACCCTTCTGATGTCAAATCTTGTCCATGCTTTAAAAACACGCTCCTCCTTAAAAAGGAGAAGCTTGTTTTTTAATCCTTAATTAAAGTATTCATTAAATGAATAAAGCAACTGTGTTTTAATCACCATATATATGTTCTAAAATACTTTCCAGAAACGCTTTCATTTCTTCTTTACTATTAATCGTAATAATTTCACCATCTTTTAATTCCAAATCCACGGGGAAAACCAATGCTGGCTTTTCCTCCGATTCAGGATTAGCCTCATACCAAGCTTTTATTAAGATTTCTATTTCCTCTTTACTATTTCCCGTTATGATTAAACCATCAGGCATGGTAAAACTTATTGGATAAACAAATTCAAAAGGCCGTCCATGGTATCCATGTTGGCCCTCACGAATACGTTCCAGAAACGCTCTCATTTCTTCTTTACTATTGATCGTGATGATTTCACCATCTTTTAATTTTAAATCCACAGGGAAAACCAATGTTGGCTTTTCCTCTGATTCCGGATTGGCTGCATACCAGGCTTTTATTAAGGTTTCTAATTCCTCTTTATTATTTCCCACTATGGTTGAACCATCGGGCATGGTAAAGCTTAAAGGAAAAACAAACTCAAAAGGTCTTCCGTGGTGGCCATGATGTCCTTCACGGATGCGTTCTCTAAATTCTTTCATTTCCTCTTCACTGTTGATGGTAATCATTTCTCCATCTTCCAGGAGTAGCTCAACTGGATAAACCAATTGTGGACGTTCTTCTGTATCAGGGTTTGCTTCATACCAAGCACCAATCAATTCTTTTAATTCTTCCTCACTTTGTGCTGTTAATGTAGTCCCGTCGGGCATGATGAAACTTAAAGGAAATACAAACTCAAAAGGTTTGTCTTTTTCATTTGCTTCTTTTCGAAGACGTCTTTTAAGGGCTTTCATTTCTTCTTCATTATTGATTGGAATAGCTTCTTCCACTCCCTCAACAAGAACCTCAACAGGGTAGTTTAAAAGGGGTTTTCCTTCAGAATCAGGATGGGCTTCAAACCAACTTTTTACCTGTGCTCTAAAATCTTGTTTATTATCCACCGAAATCACGGTTCCGTCAGGCATGGTAAAACTTACAGGATAAACCAACTCAAAATGAATTCTTCTTTTACCTTTTCGATCGCCCTCTTTTTCTCCTGCATTTCTAGGATCACGTTTGTCATAACCGGGAATCAATTCTCTTCCATCTTGATCAAAATAGGTGTTCTCCTCTTCTGCCAAGTTTACGGGTTCTAAGCCTATCATACTGACTTCGTATCCAAGCTTTTCAACTTCAAAGCTTTGCTTTGCCATCATGGAATTATAATCAGTTTGAAGGGTGTTTTTTGCATCGGTTGGAAGGGCACTGATGTCCACAGAATTTTTATTACTCGCATTGGCAATTGCCGCAATCAATAAATCGTCGCTTTCATATAAGGAAGTTAAATCTTCCATTTCAAAGGCATCCTCCTGATCCGAACAAGAAAATAGTAATGCAACGGCCAAAAGGCAAGAAGCAAAAAGGGTTTTTAAGGGGTAGGTACTTTTCATAATAAATAAATATATTTCGTGTTACAATGATATACCGAACATAAAAATCAAACCCCTACTTTTTTTTCGAAAAAAAAAGCAGAATTCAAAACATTACTTTCACAAACTAACTTTCAGCTGGTCCAAAACCCAGCAATGAAGGCTCATGTAAAAACATTAAGTAAGTGGTAATTCGTTAAGATCGAGGGAAGTACGAAGTTAATAAAAGGGATTTAATTCTACCCTAAAAGTCTGCTGAGATTCAATTACCTGGTAAAAAGAAAAATATAAAAAACAAAAAAGGGGCATTTACTACCCCTCAAAAGAAATATTTTTGTGACTAAACGCTGAGCTCAGTTTTTCACCAATTAAAAACCCCAATTCTTAAGGTTGTGCCCAAGAGGTGCTGTTTTTTTTAGTCGCTTTCTGATTTTATCCAAATACATGGTATTGTATCGAAGGCGAGAAATGTAATTGGGATTGTCTTGATCGCCATTCCAACAATGCTCTGCATTATTCCCATAATCTACTTCACCATTGTAATAAGGGGTTGTGGTGTTTTCAAGAAACGCTTCGGTAAGGACAACAGCATTGTTGAGGTAGTAATTATCCATATCCCCGCAGTAGAGGTGGATCTTCCCTTCCAAATCGCCTCCAATTTTCTCCCAGTCACGTTCCATAATATAGCGTAAATCATAATTTTCTTTCCAATAATTTGCTACCTCACGATCAATAATTCCCGTCTTTTTGTCCCATATCGGTTTTGGATAACCATCTTCCCCAGCGGGAGAATAAACGGCTTGCCAAATATCCCATTGATCTCCTGATCGGCTATTGGTTCCAAGAGCTGCTTCTCTTTGATTCATTTGTTTTAAACTGGCTTTAATATGCCCTTTGCCGTCTCGCATTCCAGGTCGAAGTGTTTTTCGAAACGGACCTTCCGAATAGTATGCGTTCTTGTCGTCATAAATATTAACTGAAGTATAAGCTCTAAAGTCAATCGGATCTGGACATGCCGCAAAGCACCCGTTGTATTCTTTTGGGTAAAACACTTGTACGGCAAGGGCTTCCCAACCTCCTGTTGAGCCTCCGTACAAAAAGCGCCCCCACCCTTCTCCAACGCCATTGAATAAACCTTCAATATGAGGTAATAACTCATATGTAATGGCATCTCCATAAGGGCCTAGGTTGGCAGAATTGACTGCATAAGAATCATCGTAATAAGGGTTTTGATGCTGGATTTCAATAGCAATAAATCGAGGAAAGTTGGTGGAGGTCCATTGTTGGTATAAAGAATAAGCTTCCTGTTGTTGGATGTATTCATAGCCATATATCCCAAAGCGTTCCGAATAAATCGAATCGTTTTGCTTTGCCGTTGGAGGGGTCGTTCGAAAACCACGAAAAGTCTTGGGAAAATGCCCGTGAAAAACCATTAAAGGGTAGCGGGTAGCACTCGCTTTGTCAAATCCTTCAGGAACTAAAACGTTGGCTTGTAAGAACATAGGGCGCCCCCAAAATGCTGTCAATCGCTCACTTTGAATTCGGATATGTTTTATATACTTGCTGTCTGCAACAGCTTCTATGGGAGGGATTTCCTCCGTCAACTCAATTGCAATCGGTGAAGACGCATTGTTTTTAATTGTAATGGTCTGTGGTTTACTGTAAATATTTTTCGGACTGGTATTCCAATGTTGGCCTTCCCCTTGGTCCATGGGAAGTTTTACCGTATAACCCGTACTCAAATTAAAGGTATCGTATTTATGCAGCAAGGCTTGTACTTGATAGGTTCCGGGGGGGAGCTCGGACAAACTGCTCATGGGGTAACCGGAGGTTTGAGCAGCAAAGGGAATCGGTTGATCTGGAGTCCACCCCTCAACATCAACACCAAAAACAGCAGCAGTTGCATCACTGTCATTGACTTGAAAACGGGGCTCCTTTTCGGTAGAGGAACTGATCAATACCAACAAGCGACCATCAAAACCTTCTGTACCCAAAGCAGCATCATAGCTGATCTTAAAAATAGTGGAAGGCGAAGTAGTGCAGGCTGTTAAAACAACTAATAAACAAAGGGAAATTATTTTTTTCATCGGTCATAATTTTGACTCATCAATTTACATTTTTTTAAATAAATGAGAATCAAAGCCGTTTTGAGATCATGGAGAATAGTATGAAGTATTTTTTATCAATCAGTAAACTGCTTCTTTTAAGAGCTACATGCTGTAAAAACAAAACCTCTTAATAATCAAAGGATTAAAAAGAGGTTGAGTACCTCGGGTGGGAATCGAACCCACACTCCTTGCAGAACCGGATTTTGAATCCGGCGCGTCTACCAATTCCGCCACCGAGGCAGGAGCGCAAAAATAATAAAATAATAATTCAGATCATTTAAATTCCTAAAGAATAATGTAAAGCTTAAAATTATTTTTAAATTTGCACACCTTAAAAACGGGATATGGATAAATCCGTAAAATTATTTTCGTGTTCTCAAAGTGTGGAATTGGCGCAATCGATTGCTACCTCCTTCGGTGCTTCCTTGGGTCAGGTTAACTTTACTCGCTACAGCGATGGAGAATTCCAACCCTCATTTGAAGAATCTATTCGAGGAGCCCGTATTTTTATTATTGGATCTACACATCCATCCTCAGAAAATTTAATGGAGATGTTACTCATGCTCGATGCCGCAAAAAGGGCTTCTGCACGACATATCACTGCGGTAATGCCTTATTTTGGATGGGCACGACAGGATCGAAAAGACAAACCACGTGTGCCAATTGGTGCAAAACTGATTGCAAAACTGTTAGAATCTGCCGGGGCTACACGCATCATCACCATGGATTTACATGCTGATCAAATCCAAGGGTTTTTTGAAAAGCCTGTGGATCACCTATTTGCTTCTACCCTTTTTATCCCCTATATAAAATCACTTCAACTTTCTGAGCTTACGATTGCTTCACCCGATATGGGGGGGTCTAAAAGAGCCTATGCCTATTCTAAATTTTTACAAAGTGATGTAGTAATTTGTTATAAGCAACGTTCCAAGGCCAACATTATCTCACATATGGAATTGGTTGGTGACGTTAAAGGGAAGAATGTAGTGCTTGTGGATGATATGGTGGATACTGCCGGAACCTTAACCAAGGCCGCAGATTTGATGATGGAACGGGGAGCAATTTCTGTAAGAGCCATCTGTACGCATGCCCTACTTTCGGGAGACGCTTATGAAAAAATTGAAAAATCACAACTTACGGAACTGATCGTTACCGACTCCATTCCACCCAAACAACAACATTCTAAGGTTCGCATTTTAAGTTGTGCTGCCTTGTTTGCTGAAGTCATGCACTTGGTGCACACCAATAAATCAATCAGTTCAAAATTTATTTCGTAATTAATTAAAACTATCATAATGAAATCTATCACAATTAAAGGATCTAAAAGAGAAAGCGTGGGCAAAGTCGCTACTAAAGCCCTACGTAATGCTGGAAGAGTTCCCTGTGTGTTGTATGGAAGTGAAACACCTGTTCACTTTTCAGCACCGGAACTTGATTTCAGCAAATTGGTGTACACCCCCAATGCCCACACCGTGGCTATTGAATTAGAAGGTGACCAAACAGTCAATGCTATTTTACAAGATATTCAATTCCACCCCTTAACAGATAAAATTCTTCATGTTGACTTTTATCAACTTTTTGAGGACAAAGAAATTGCTCTAGAGATTCCCGTTAAGGTGGAAGGAGCTGCTCCTGGTGTATTAAATAGTGGGGGTGTTTTAAGACGTAATAAGCGAAAACTAAAAATTAAAGCACTTCCGGCAAACCTTCCCGATTTTATTATTGCGGATATTTCAAGCTTACAATTAGGAAACAAGTTGTACACTTCGGATATCAAAACGGATAATTTCAGTATTATGCATCCCGACAACACGGTAATTTGCCAAGTGAAAACTTCTAGAGCTTCTGTTAAAGAGGAAACTGAAGAAACTGAAGAAGTTGCTGCTACAGAAGAATAGTAACAGTTCCTTTTTAAAACTTATAAGCATGCTGTATACCAACAGTATGCTTTTTTTATTTTTGTAAAATATGTTTTCAATAAAAAATCTATTTCGCAAAAAGAATCGTCCGCTAGAAATGAAAAAGTTTTTAATTGTTGGTTTAGGGAATATTGGTGTGGATTATGCCAACACCCGACATAATGTAGGTTTTGACATCCTCAATCAACTCGGTGAAGAAAACGAATTGACCTTTGAATCTGTAAAATTAGCGCAACGAGCAGTATTCAAACATAAAGGAAAACAATTCATCTTAATCAAACCCACCACCTTTATGAATTTAAGTGGTAAAGCCGTTCGCTATTGGGCCTTAAAAGAAAATATTCCTATTGAAAATATTTTAATTCTCACCGATGAATTACACCTTCCGTTTGGCACCCTCCGTTTACGTGGCAAAGGGAGTGCTGGTGGACATAATGGTTTGAAAGATATCGAGGCACAACTCAATACACCACATTATGCGCGGCTTCGTTTTGGTATTGGACATGATAAAAAGCCGTTCGATCAGGTTGGTTTCGTGTTAGAACGGTGGAATACACAAGAGAAAGAGGCACTCAAAGAACGCTTTGAGCAATGTTCGAAACTAGTCCTTGCCTTTGGATTACAAGGGCTTCAAAAAACTATGAACCAATTTAACGGCACCTAAACTCAAAAGAATTCCTTTATTCCGTTGTAAAGGTTCCCATTTGTGAGGTCGAACTACTTCCTTCCAAGTCAACCGTAATGATTTGCCAAAAATACGTACTCCCCGCTTGTAGGGTGACATCCGTGGTCATCCCACTAATATTTCCAGCAACAGTTGATAAGTTATTCGCATCCGTACCCAATTGTAGGGTATAATAATCGATATCATCATCCAAATCATTTCCTTGCCATTCAAACGTATAGTTCTGACTGTTGGACAAATCCAAGGCGGCGTCCATTGCAGGGTCTAAAAGAGTTGCAGGAAAAGGAATATAAGTCGATGTTTCAATGCCCTCGATATAAAAACTCCAAACGCTACTTTTGGTAACATCCGTTGAAACGGTGGATTTGCTGTTTACCCACCAAGAATAAGGCGCTCCTTTATCCAACACAAAACTGGTTTCAAAAGTGATGATTCCATTATTACTTTGTTCGATTCCTGTTGTTTGATTACGAACAACCACATCATAGGTTTCCGTATTGTTAGCTTCTAACCAACTAAAGGTAACCCTACTTTGTAAGCTATTCACGCTTTGTGCAGTCGTACAGGTGTTTAAATTATCTGGTGATTGCAATTGAGCAGCTTCCGGTGACGGAATGGGATCCTCACCACAGGCGGAAAGAAATGATAGAAGAATAAGTGTTAGGGAAATCTTTTTCATCGTTTAATAAGTTTAAATGTTTCCGTTAGATCGTCTCTTTGTGTCGTAACGACATAAACCCCAGAGATATAATTTTGCATCGGTAGTATTACTGAAAGTGGAGTTGTAGAAGGTGAAGTTACTTCAGACGACCAAAGCAGTTCTCCTTGTGAGTTATGTATATATATAATTCCTGTCGTATTTGCTGGGAACAATAATGTTGCATCGTCAATTACTGGGTTTGGATAAATGACCGAATCATTATTTAAATTGATCCATTGGGTATGTGTCCCTTGACAATCCAGTGGGGTGGATACCTCAACAGAAGTCCATTTATCTTCTAGGTTAAAAACGGCCCTGTTGGTATTTTTAACTTGATGAACTTTTCCATTTAAACGCACTGTATATTCATCAGATCCCGAAAGATTTAGTGTCAATAGTTGATCGTAATGATTGATGGTCGATTGAACAGAAAGGGCATCCGGTTCTGCAATAGTCGTATTGAAACAGCGCTCGAAGTTCGGTTCTTCCTCACTCGTCACGCAAATAGTATAGTTCCCTGAAGGCACATCATTTGCTGTTGCCAAACTTTGGTGGGTAAAGTTACCGTTATAGGTAAAACCATTGTCTCCTTGAATAGCAACCTGATATTCAAAATGAGCAGTTCCCGTAATCGTAAACAAACCATTGTTTTTAGAAATACAAGTAGCGTCACGTTTTTGGACGATAATGTTGGTATCCGCGTAAATATCACAAACATCTCCTATCCCATTGCCATCGCTATCCAATTGGTTTTCGTTAGTGATAGAGGGGCAGTTGTCCAAGATATCAACAAAAGAATCGTTATCACTGTTGGGTAAAATCTCCCCCTTCAAACACAATTGAAGTTCAAAGGTGTTCAGTGTTCCAGTATCTTGTGAATATTCATCATCCACATATAGTTTCCAAGTTCCAAACGAGTTAATCCCATAAAGAGTTTCTAAACTTTGAACTGGCTGATAGGATCCCGTAAAGGGAAAAGGAGATGACAAAATACTTTGCGAGGCTTCTTGATCAAAAAGGGTGTTGGTATAATTTACATTATCCTGCCCTTGATTTTGAGCCAAAATAATCTCTTGTCCATCTGGAGCAACCAACGTTAGAACAAGGTCACTAATCCATGTGTGTGAAATATCAACAAGAACATTAACATCGAGAACTTCTAAGTTTTGACCAATGACAATACTGGATTGAATTCGACCAGTAGAATTACTTGTTCCATCGATTAAATTTTTAGGTAAATCCTGAGCTGCATCCGTTGTACAAGAAACAATACTTGTTTTAAACTGTTGAATTGCCGAGTAATCTCCTGGGAGGTCTCTACAAAAGTTTGTCCCTGCAACACGCCAATAGTATGTAGTTTCACTCTCTAAATCTGAAAGCAGATAAACGTCTTTGGTTGTTCTTACATCGACCAATGGATTTGAAAAATCAGAACTAGTAGCCACTTGCAACTGTACCTCATCCGTATTGGAATCAATTCCCCAATTTAAAAAAACATCCAAACTAACGTCTTCTTCGTTATTTGCTGGAATTAAAGGTGTTGGTGGATTAATGTTCTGATCCCTTTTTTGGATCGTGATTTCAAAATCGTATTCAAAACCACCTCCTATTCCTTTTACAATAGGAAAATAATCCCCATCTGGAATTGATTGTACCCCACTGAAGGAAACGGAACCACTTAAATCATTTAAATTAAAACTGGATCGTGAAAGGGTAGCCGTTACGCCTTCTGGAACATTTTCTACGGTGAGTTCCACAGTATCTTCAAAACCAAGATATCGGTCTAAAGAAAAGTTGAAGCTGAATTCATCAACCCCACAAGTCCCTATTGTTGAACTGTTAAAGTCAACCACAAAAGCTCTTTTAGTTACTGAAAAAGGAACCGCATTTATGGCGTAGTAAATGGAATTATCTGCCATTATTTTTAACCGTGCTTCACTAATATCTAAAGTATTGGGGATTTCTATTTTTTCTTCTCCATCATTCGGAGTTTCCATCAAAAGGGGAATAGTATAAGTGAGTCCACCATCATCTGAAAGGTAAATACTGACCGTGGTCGTATTTATGGGAGCAAGGTCGGTGTTGGCCACATCCCATGAAATGGTTTGTTTTGATGCTCCTTCCCAAACAAGCCCGACAGTTTCCTGAGATTGAACTACAAAAGGACCAGCATTATTATCAATGGTAATTGTACGTCGATCTTGAGCCACAACAGTTCCCTCCTCAGTACTTGAGGATTCTGGAGTACTTCTCACAGTAACTCCCCAATTCATCTCTCTTCCAACGGAAGCTAGGGTCTCCCAACTACTTGAGATTGTAGGGTTTGTTTGTGTTAATTCTCCTGACAAAACTTGATTTGTATTGGGTATCATTCGTATCGGAGATTCTCTTGGAGATAAAGATCGTAACTGAGGACCTGAGGATGCAGTAGGTCCAAAATTACTTGCCCCTGATTGTCCACTGTCCAGTTGTTCCCAAGTATAGGTATGATTATAACCGTCTCCATTACTAACAGTGGCCTCTAGCATGTAGGGCGTTGTTTTGGGAAGCGTAAAATCGTCCCCAGCCTCAACGGTTGGGTCATTATCGGTAATTAAGGTTTCAGTAGCACAAAGCGCTTCATTATCTATATGAGCACGAACATTTTCAATACTATAAAAATGGAAGTAATCATTAGAATGTTCTTGAACATTATCTGTCCCAGTAATTCCAGCATAACTCATAATTGTAGTACCACTTCCTGGTTCTGCATTAACTCCAGTACCCTCCGTTTGAAAAGAGAACGTATGATAAGCACCAAATTGATGACCCAATTCGTGGGCAACATAGTCAACATCAAAATAATCATTGAGGAAAGGACCTCCAAAAGAGTCCACAAAGGGGTGAGAGGAAAAAGCACTTCCTTTTTGACTATCCACACAAATACAACCGATACATCCAGCATTACCATTGGCACTTCCATAATCGAACAAATGGCCCACATCATAATTATTTGCACCAAAAACAGTGAGATCATTAAGTGTAGCCTGAAGTTCACTATTAAGAGAGGAACCAAAGGGGTCGGTTGTTTGATCAGGGTACATTAATGACGCCCCAGAAACCAACTCTAAGCGCACTTGAAAATCTGTTTCAAAAACCTCATTCACACGGTTAATCGTACTGACTACTGCAGCTAGAGCATCTTCTGAATTGGTACCGTTGGTATCGTCATCATCTCCCCAAAAATTAGTGTATTCACCAGTTGCAGCGACAGCAAGACGGTAAGTTTTTAAAAATTGTGAAGCTTGGGATTTATAATTTGTAGGATTATTCTTTATGGAATTTTTTGCCGTGTCAGGAATTTCTGTTTTACATTCAAAAGGAATGGTATTTCCTAAAGCGTCTTTAAGATATGCTAAATGATATTGCTTATTGCCTCGAACCGGCTGAATAAAAAACTCATTTCCATCGGGTATTCGCAACCAAACATTAACCCCCATTGGCGTTTTACTCATTCTTATTTTGACTTCTGGTCGTGTTTCACTCCACCCAATAAACGTTTTGATTTCAGGATATTGACGAGAGAGTTCTGGAGATAAAACAGCAACAGTTCTGAGACTAAAACGTTCCATTTCTCCTTTTTCATTGGGGATATAAATGGTGGTTTTTGATGATTTAAGCGAGGCGTCTGAAGACATTATCTCCTTGTCAAATGCGTTTAGATCAAGTTTTAAATAATTTGAGTTGGGTGGGCTGCTTGAAATACCACTATTATCCTCAACATTACTCCAGTAGTTTTGAGAAAACAAACTGAAGTTTACTGCCAAAAACAATAGTGTTGTTCTTATAGTAATTGAATTCATATATTATATATAGTGAGTAATTTTATTTGCGTAAAAAAACTGTGCGTTAATCAAATCTAACTATTCTTATCTTAATAGTGGCGATAAATACTGTATTTTTGTGACAGCAGTAATAAATGCACTTATTTTCGCTATGAAAGTTGTACACGGTCTCGAAAGTTTCAAGGCAAAAAATGCAACCCAATTGACCATTGGAACGTTTGATGGGGTTCATGTTGGGCACCAAAAAATTATTAAAAAATTAGTCGTAGAGGCTAAGGAAAACAATAGAAGTTCAGTCATCTTGACCTTTTTCCCCCACCCAAGAATGGTTCTTCAAACCGAAAACAGTCTTCAGTTGATTGACACCATGGAGGAGAAAGAACTTTTTTTTCGAAATTTAGGGGTCGATGTTTTAATTGTTCATCCCTTTTCAAAAGATTTTTCTCGAATGACAGCTCTTGAATTTACGCGTGAAATTTTAATTGAACGCTTACGAATTGCGAAGCTGGTTATTGGACATGATCATCGTTTTGGAAGAAATCGAGAGGCAACTGTTGAAGATCTTATTGGTCTTGGAAAAACCTTTGCTTTTGAAGTGGAAGTCCTACCTGCTCAGTCGGTTGAATCCATTACTGTAAGTTCAACGAAAATTAGAAAAGCCATTACTGAAAATGATTTTCCCTTGGTTGAAAAGTATTTAGGTCGCCCCTTCCGGCTAACAGGCAAAGTCGTTAAAGGTCAACAACTTGGGAATACGCTTAGTTTCCCTACTGCAAATATCGATATCCAAGAAAGTTATAAAATACTTCCTTCTCAAGGGGTCTATTGGATTAAAGCACAGCTTGACAATCAACGTTATTTTGGGATGATGAATATCGGAACTCGCCCCACAGTTAATGGTAAAGAACAAACCATAGAAGTTCACTTTTTTGAATTTAACAATTCTCTTTACCATCAAGTAATTACTGTTGATGTGCTCCAAAAAATTCGAGAAGAGCAAAAATTTGATTCTTTAGAATTACTTAAAGCACAATTGGATTTGGATAAAAAACAATGCCAGCAATTAAGCCTTAATTAAAATTTTAATCTCAACAACAATAACTTACCTTTGTTTCCTTATTATTTACAGTAATGCTTTCACTACCCTTCATACGCGAAAACAAAGAAGCTATTCTAGCAGGACTTTCAAAACGAAATTTTAAAACACCCGAAGTCATTTCAGCCCTCCTTGAAAAAGATCAAGAGCGAAGAGGCCTACAAACGAACCTTGAAGAAAATTTAGCTCGGGCCAATCAATTGGCAAAGGAAATCGGTCAATTGTTCAAATCGGGAGAAGGTGAAAAAGCCAATGCTTTAAAAAAAGAAACAAGCGGCTTAAAAACCTTAACCAAAAAACTCCAAGAAGAACTTCAAGTTTGCGAAAAACAAGTCCACGACTTGCGTACACTTATTCCCAATATTCCACACGAAAGTGTGCCTTCAGGAAATAATGAAGAGGATAATGAAGAGGTGTTTCGTTCTGGAGCAATCCCAAAATTAGGAGACACAGCACTCCCCCATTGGGAATTGGCTGCTAAATATGATTTGATTGACTTTGAATTGGGAAGTAAAATTACAGGAGCAGGTTTTCCAGTATATAAAGGTAAAGGAGCACGTTTGCAACGAGCACTAATTAATTATTTTTTAGATAAAAATACAGAGGCAGGCTATCACGAAATGCAAGTCCCTCACTTGGTCAATGAAGCCTCAGGTTTTGGGACTGGACAATTGCCCGATAAAGAAGGTCAGATGTATCATGTTCAAAACGATGGCTTGTATTTGATTCCAACTGCAGAAGTACCACTAACCAATATCTATCGTGATCAACTGCTGCATGTTAACCAATTACCCATTTGCATGACGGGTTACACCCCTTGTTTCCGAAGAGAAGCTGGAAGTTATGGTGCTCATGTTCGGGGTTTAAATCGACTGCACCAATTTGATAAGGTAGAAATTGTCCGCATTGAAGAACCCCAAAATGCTCTTAACGCCCTTGAAGGTATGGTAGAACATGTTAAAGGTATCCTCCATGAATTGGAAATGCCTTATCGTATTCTTCGCCTGTGCGGAGGCGACCTAGGATTCACATCAGCACTAACCTATGATTTTGAACTTTATTCCACAGCGCAAGAACGCTGGTTAGAAATAAGTTCTGTTTCTACATTCAACAGCTTTCAAGCGGAACGATTACAATTACGCTACAAGGATAAAAACGGAAAAAAACAAGCCGTCCATACTCTTAATGGAAGTTCACTAGCCCTTCCCCGTGTGGTAGCTGGTTTATTGGAAAACTGTCAAACACCCAAAGGAATTGAAATTCCAAAAGCCTTAGTACCCTACACTGGATTTTCTTTAATCGATTAAGCCGTGAGACTGCTCAATGTTACCTCACAAGTAATTCCTGAACTGGAATGGCAATGGATGGATTGGATACAAAAAAACCATATTCCTAAGGTAATGGAGACGGGCTGCTTTGTAAAAACAACCCTCCTCAAAGTATATACGGATACGCCAGACTTTAGCACTTATGCCATTCAGTATGCAGCGAATTCAGAAATAGAATTGGAACGCTATTTAACGACTTATGAATCGGAATTTTCAAAAGAAATCAAACGTGTTTTTGGTGAAAACGTTCTTCACTTTAGTACACAGTTAGAAATTATCAGCAACCACCAATGAAAACCGTACGCGCTAAAAAAAAATTAGGTCAACATTTTTTAAAGGACCATGGTATCGCTGAAAAAATTGCGCAAACACTCCAATTTGAAAATTATAAAAAAGTAATCGAGATCGGCCCTGGAATGGGTGTCCTTTCTCAATTTTTAATGCCTCTAGACGCTGAGGTTTTTTTAATTGATATCGACAGGGAGTCCATCGCTTATCTCAAAGAAAAGTATCCCTTACAGCAACAAGCTGTTATTGAAGGGGATTTTTTAAAAATGGACTTAAAAAGTATTATTCCATCAGATCCGTTCGCTATTATTGGTAATTTCCCCTATAATATTTCTACCCAAATCGTCTTTAAACTTTTGGACTATCGAGCACAAGTGCCCTTTTTTGCAGGGATGTTCCAAAAGGAAGTGGCAGAACGTATTTGTGAACAACCCGGCTCAAAAAAATACGGCATCTTATCAGTGCTCACCCAGTTATTCTTTACTACAGAATATCTTTTTACTGTTCCTCCTCATGTATTTCAACCTCCACCAAGAGTGGATTCTGCTGTAATTCAACTCAAGAGAAAAGAAAATTTTTCCCTTTCATGTGATGAAAAATTACTTTTTAAAATAGTGAAATTGAGTTTCCAACAACGTCGAAAAACACTAAGGAATAGTTTAAAAGTACTCGAATTACCCAACAAATTAAGAGAAGATAGTATCTTTGACCTTCGACCGGAAAAACTCTCTGGTGAAGATTTTATCCAATTGACAAAAAGGATTGCTAATGGCCAACTTTGAAATCAATAGTGAATTTCTCGATACGATTAAAAACAATATCGAGAACAACAAAAAACAGTTTCTTAAAAGAAAACTGAAGGCCTATCACTATGCGGATATTGCTGAAATAATTGACCAACTCAATACCGAGGATGCTACGTATTTAATTAAGCTACTCGATAATGAAACCTCTGCAGAAGCACTTGCTGAACTTGATGAGGACCATCGTGAAAATATCTTAGACAATTTATCCGCCAAAGAAATTGCTGAAGAAATTATCGAACTGGATTCGGATGATGCAGCAGATTTAATTTTGGAACTCCCCGATGATCTCCAAGAACGGGTAATTTCTCAAATTGAAGACACCGAACAAGTAGAGGCCATTCGTGAACTGCTCAGTTATAATGAAAATACAGCAGGGGGGCTGATGGCCAAAGAACTTGTTAAAGTTCAAGAAGGACTTAGCGTTTTAAAATGCCTTAACGAAATGCGTGCTCAAGCTGAAAATGTGACTCGTGTTCATTCCATTTATGTGGTCGATGAAAAAAATAAACTTAAAGGACGTTTATCGCTAAAAGACTTAATCACTGCAAATTCTAAAGCCAAAGTAAAAGACATTTACATTCCAAATGTTGACTTTGTAACCGTTGACCAAGACAATGAAGAAGTAGCGAAAATCATGTCAAAATACGATTTGGAGGCGATTCCTGTGGTCAATAATAAAAAAGAATTATTGGGTCGCATTACCATTGATGATATCGTTGATGTAATTAAAGAAGAAGCGGACAAAGACTATCAGTTAGCCGCAGGTATTTCTCAGGATGTAGAGGCCGATGATTCTGTTTTTGAACTGGTTAAAGCACGACTCCCTTGGCTTTTCTTAGGGCTCTTAGGGGGACTTGGGAGTGTTTTTATTTTACAAGGATTTGAAACCGTTATGGAAGAACCCCAATTGCGTAATTTATTTTTCTATACTCCTTTGATTGCCGCTATGGCCGGAAATGTTGGCGTTCAATCTTCTGCCATAATTGTTCAAGGTTTAGCCAACGATGTTGTTAAAGGTTCACTTTTTTCACGCTTAATCAAAGAAATCGGTCTAAGTTTAATTAATGGATTTGCTCTGGCCATTTTTGTTGTTCTTTTTGGAAAAATAATCCACCAAGAGCTTTTGGTTAGTCTAACAATCGCTGGATCCATGATGCTCGTGATTATTATTGCTGCACTGGTTGGAACATTTATCCCTATCATCTTAGACAAACGTGGAATTGACCCTGCGATTGCTACTGGGCCATTTATCACTACCGCCAATGACATTTTTGGAATTTATTTATTTTTCTATTGTTCTAAAATGGCCTTGGGCTTTTAAATGAAAGTTAAAAAAGTACTCCATGTTGATGAAAATCATCCTTGTTTGATGGAGGGCTTGGAAGCTCTTGGTTTTAAAAATGAAGTAGCCTACCACACCCCTGTTGGAGAACTCCTCAAAAAAATCGATCAATACGAAGGCTTAATTATTCGAAGTCGCTTTCCTGTTAATCAAACATTTTTAAAAGCTGCCACACAACTTAAATTTATTGGACGTGTTGGTGCTGGACTAGAAAATATTGATTTGGATTATGCTTCCTCAAAAAACATACAACTCGTGGCTGCCCCTGAGGGAAATCGCAATGCTGTGGGAGAGCATACCCTAGGAATGCTTTTAACTTTGACGAATAAACTTCGTTTAGGGCATCAAAGCATTCAAAAAGGTCAATGGCTCAGAGAACAACATCGGGGTTGGGAATTGGAAGGTAAGACCATCGGGATTATTGGTTATGGCAATATGGGAAACAGTTTTGCCCAAAAATTGATCGGCTTTGATGTTAACGTCATTTGCTATGACATTAAAGCAGGGGTGGGCAACCAATATGCAAAACAAGTTTCCTTAGCTACACTTCAGCAAAATGCGCATGTGATTAGTCTCCATACTCCCCAAACACCACAAACTCAAAAAATAATCAATCGTGATTTTATCGCACAAATGAAAAATCCATTTTGGTTACTCAATACTGCAAGGGGAAGTGCTGTTGTTACAAACGACCTTGTGGATGGCTTAAAATCAGAAAAGATTTTGGGGGCAGGATTGGATGTTTTGGAATATGAATCCAACTCCTTTACTTCCATCTTCGATTCCGATGCATTACCGCCGGCACTTCAATATTTATTGGAAGCAAACAATGTAGTCCTTAGTCCTCATGTTGGAGGATGGACGATAGAAAGTCATCAAAAACTGGCTGCAACTATTGTAGAAAAAATTAAACTTCTTTCTCTTTAAAAGTAATTAAGTGCTTAAAAACTAGCGCTGTAAAATAACCTGAAGAGTTTCTTGTGTTCGTTGTTCCAAAAGAATTTTTTCACTTTGAGAGGTCACCGATCTAAGTGCTTCTGTATTGAAATGACGAATGGTGTATAAATCAACCTCCTCAAAAACTGTAATTTTAAATTTGGTTCGAAGTACTTGTAATAGTTCTTCCAAACGATCGTATTTGTTATTGACACAAACGGAAAAACTAATGGCAGAATTCTGGATCAACTCAACCCGCATTTGATGGTCATGGAGCAGTGCAAAGATTTCACTAATATTATCTTCTACAATAAAGGAAAAATCTAAGGAGGACAACCGCAATAAAACTTGATTTTTCTTGAGTATAAAGCAAGGGACATGGGGTTCAAGGGTTTTACCTTTGGATACTGCTGTTCCTGCTTGTTTTGGGTTTTCAAAAGATTTGACATAAAGAGGAATTTCTTTACGTTGGAGGGGTTGCAAGGTTTTAGGATGGATCACAGAAGCGCCATAAAAAGCTAACTCTATCGCTTCCCTATAGGAAATCTGATTTAATAAAATGGTGTTCTTAAAAACACGAGGATCACCATTCAAAACTCCGGGTACATCTTTCCAAATGGTTACGGATTCCGCGTTTAAACAATAAGCAAATATAGCCGCACTATAATCTGATCCCTCCCTCCCTAGAGTAGTTGTAAAGTTATTCGCATCACTTCCGATAAACCCTTGGGTTATCGTCAATTCATTTTCATGAACTGCTTCCTTAATAGCCTTTTGCGATTGCTCCCAAACCAAATTAGCATCGCGATAATACGCATCTGTTTTAATACAATTTCGAGCATCTATCCATCGATTAGGAAGGCCTTGTTCTTTTAAAAAATAATGTATAATAGTGGTTGATAATAACTCTCCAAAACTGACTACTTGATCGTAAACATAGCTATAGTTGGGTGACTTATTTGTTTTTAAAAAGGCCCCTAAGCGTTCAAACAAATCATTTAGTGCAGGGACTACTTCCGTTTGATCTTGATCAAACAGTCCTTGTATTATATCATAATGCATGGCTTTAATGGCCAATATGCTCTGTTTTAATTCTGGAGATTGTTCGAAATACTGACGAACAACTGCTTCGAGAGCATTGGTTGTTTTTCCCATTGCGGAGACAATCACAACCGTGTTTTGGTGCCCCATATAATGAAGTACTTCAAACAAATTTTTTACACCGTCTGCATCTTTAACCGATGCACCACCAAATTTAAATACACGCACTACTGATTTCCTTTTTTTGTTTTTTCAAGATATGCACTCATTTGAGCGGTATTCATTTGCACTGTAAACCAATCTGAGAGTATGGATGCACCGCTGTTTTTATAAAAGGAAATTGCTGGTTCATTCCAATCTAAAACAGCCCATTCAATTCGACCTGCGCCTTGTTGGTAGCCATACTCAATAAATGCTGAATACAATTTCGTTCCAACACCTTTACCTTTCATGTTTTCGGTTACAATCAAATCCTCCAAATGAAATGTTGGGCCTTTCCATGTGGAATATCGTGGATAAAACAGGGCCATCCCCACTACTTTTTTGGCAACTTCTGCCACAAAACATTGAAACAGTGGTGTAGCTCCAAAACCATCATTTTGAATCGTTTTCAAAGTCACTTCAACAGCATCAGGTTCTTTTTCAAATACGGCCAATTCTTTGATCAAGGCTAAGATTGCGGGACTATCTTCAATAATTGCTTTTCGAATTTTTATTTCCATTGACTTTATTGTTTTGCAAAAATAATACAGCGATTTCGTTTATTCGAAAAGGGCATTATTTATGACATATTAGCTGTTTTTTGTGACATTCATCTTTATTCACTCACGAATCCATTGAAGGAATTCAGCAGAAAAGGCTTTTGGGTTTTCTGCATGTAGCCAATGTCCTGCGTTGGGAATGGTAAGAATTTTTGCTTTTGGAAAATGTTGATGGATTAATTGATGATCTTTTGCTTGGATATAATCGGAGGTGGCTCCTTTAAGAAAAAGCACCTCTCCTGAAAAGGTCTTATTACTTTCTAAAGCTGCACCAATCGTTGCGCCCATTTGAGATAAAACAGCAATATTCATTCGAAGCGCTAATTTTCCAGGAGCTTCCCAGTACAGGTTTTTTAATAGGAATTGCCGAACGCCTTCTTCTGAAATAAAGGTACTCAAATGAAGTGCTGCCTCATTTCTGTTTTTTATGTACTTAAAATCCATACTAGACAACGCTTCTAAAATAGTATGATGATGCGAGGGATATACCCTAGGTGCAATATCTGCAATGATAAGTTTCTCTATACGTTCAGGGTAAAGACAGGCAAAATTCATTGCGGTTTTCCCTCCCATAGAATGCCCTAAGATAATGGCTTTTTCTATTTGGTAATGATCCATATAATGCTTTAGATCCTCACTTAAAAGAGAATAATTAAAATCGTCTGACCAAAAACTCTTTCCATGGTTGCGTTGATCTACTAAATGGACTGTATAACCAATTGCTGCCCAATTTTTGGCGTGACTTTTCCAATTATCACCCATCCCAAGAAAGCCATGAAGAATGATCACGTTTGTGGATCCCTCCCCAATTTTATTTCCATGCAGTAGCTTCATCCATTCAAGCGGTGTAAATACATTTGAATAACGTTTTCAAATCCTAAATATAAGCTCTCACAAATCAAGGCATGACCAATGGAAACTTCCATTAAACCTGGAATATTTTGCGCAAAATAAGCACTATTATCAAGGCTAAGATCATGACCAGCATTGATTCCAATTCCTAATTGCTGTGCTTTTTTGGCAGCATTAATATAGGGGGCTATGGCTTTTTCTCTATCGTTACTATATCCTTTTGCGTAAGATTCGGTGTACAACTCAATCCGATCAGTTCCTGTGGCTAAAGCACCTTCCACCATGGCTTCATCAGGATCAACAAAAATAGACGTTCGAATTCCTGCTTCTTTAAATTTATAGATAATTTCTTTTAGGTAGTCCTTGTGCCTCAGGGTATCCCATCCTGCATTGGAAGTAATTGCATCTTCCGCATCTGGGACTAAAGTGACTTGTGTCGGTTTTATTTTTAAGACCAAAGCAATAAAATCAGCGATGGGATTGCCTTCAATATTGAATTCTGTTGTAACAACCTCGGGTAGCGCTAGGGCATCCGTGTACTTGATATGACGTTGGTCAGGGCGCGGATGAATCGTAATCCCTTGCGCACCAAAACGTTCTAAGTCACTGGCCACCTGAAGAAGGTCAGGAACATTACCACCTCGTGCATTACGCAATGTGGCTACTTTATTGATGTTTACACTTAAAGTAATCATTAGAAAAATTTATAATCCACCACAAAAATAGCGAGTTGATTCGTTCTAAAAAATTTAGGCTGTTATAATTTTAAACCCAATTAACGGAAAGAAAAACAGTTGTTTGAAGTTTTGTACTTTTACCTAAATATTTTATCAATGTATATCGCCATTTACAGTGCCTTTTACAATCTGGAGTCCCTTAAATATATTCGTGATGTCATTGAATATTTAGACAAAGCACAGCATCGAATTACTATTGTTGACCGACTAAAAAAACATTTAGCTGAGGAGTTGTATCAAAAGCATGAATTTTTCAATTCTAATGCTCCCCTTGATTCTGAAGTCAATTTTCTTTTTTCTGTCGGTGGGGATGGAACACTCCTACGGTCCATCACCGTTGTTCGAGACACTGAAATTCCCATCTTGGGAATTAATACTGGGCGACTTGGCTTTCTTACCAGTCTTCAAAAAGAATCCCTTTTTAAAGGACTTGACATGCTCTTTAATGGTCAGTATAAATTGATAAAACGCTCCCTGCTCGATGTCACAACTGACGTAAACGTTGATGCACTCGAAGAGGTTGGTTTCGCGCTAAATGAAATTACCATTAATCGAAAAAATACGACTTCAATGTTGAGTATTGAAACGGCCTTGGATGAGCGTCCCTTAACCACCTATTGGGCAGATGGTTTGATTGTTGCTACACCTACAGGATCAACAGGCTACTCCTTAAGTAGCGGAGGACCCATTTTGAGTCCAGAAACTCAGTCTTGGGTTCTTAATCCGATCGCACCACACAATATCAACATTCGTCCACTTATTGTTCCAGATAGTACTCATATTAAAATTGCTGTTACTGGAAGAGGAAGTCATTTCCTACTTTCTCTCGATTCTAGAATCATTACTTTGGAAAATGGAAATAATGTGTATTTGAAAAAAGCACATTTCTCAATATTTACAATCCAACTTGATGGTGACTTTTTTTTTAAAACCCTTAGAGAACGACTTTTTTGGGGGCAAGACACAAGAAATATACAATAATCTGCACCATTCTTTGTTTCTATTTAAACACTACTTTTTAACCAGAATGAATTTCAGATCAAAATGAACAAATGAATTTACTTAAACCCTTATTTGTTCTCCTTTCATTAACGTGTAGCCTTTCCACAGCTCAATTGCATGAAATAGGTTTTTTTGGAGGTGGTAGTAATTTTATTGGTGATGTTGGAACAACGAAATATGTCTATCCAAACAGTGTCGCATATGGCTTATTTTATCGATACAACCTTAATACACGGATTTCGTTGAGAGCTGGAATTAATGCTTCCATTTTAAGGGCGTCCGACTTGAGAACTAGGGATTTAAACCGATTTAGACGTCAATATCAGTTTGAAAATTTTATCAAAGAAGGTATTGTTGGAGTAGAAGTTAATTATGTGGACTTTGATCTCTTAAATGTTAGAAGACAATTCACGCCTTATCTCTTTTTCGGCTTAGGATACTTTGAACATCAACTTTTTTATTTTATTGATAATGCTCCCAATATTCCACAAAAAAATAACTACGGTAAAAAAGGGAGCTTTGTGCTGCCCATTAACGTTGGAGTTAAAAGCAATATCACCAAGCGAATGAGCCTAGGAATTGAATTAGGGGTCCGCTACACACTTACAGATAATATAGACGGAAGTAATCCAATAAATGAATTTTCTGAGCTTGACGAACTAAAATTTGGAAATTTAGGGAATAATGATTGGTATATTTTTACAGGAATAACAATTTCATTTACCTTTGGCAAGCTTCCTTGTTATTGTTTGGATTAGTATGGATAAAGATTTACCAAAACATATTGCTATTATCATGGACGGTAATGGCCGATGGGCCAAAATCCAAGGTAAAATTAGAATAAAAGGCCATAGGGCAGGGACAGAATCTGTTCGAGAGATTGTAGAAGAGGCTGCAAAACTCAAAATAAAACACCTTACACTTTACACTTTTTCATCTGAAAACTGGTTACGACCCAAAAACGAGGTCAGTGTTTTGATGAAAATTTTAGTTTCTTCTTTGAGAAAAGAATTTGAAAATTTGACAAAAAACAATATTTGTTTAAAAGCGGTTGGCAAATTAGATGAGCTTCCTGAAGCAGTTCAAAAAGAATTGAATTACGTTATTAACCAAACCAAAGGAAATAGTGGTATGGTTTTGACACTTGCATTGAGTTATGGGGGACAAGATGAAACGGTACATGCAATGCAACAAATTGCAATTAAAGTTAAAAATAGTTTAATTTCGCCGGAAAAAGTTGACCAATCCACCATAATTGAGCATCTTTACAGCCGTGATTTACCAGCTGTTGATTTATTAATTCGTACCAGCGGTGAAATGCGGGTCAGTAACTTTTTGCCTTGGCAAATTGCCTATGCTGAATTGTATTTTACAGAGGTCTTATGGCCTGATTTTACAAAAAAAGATTTGCATAATGCGATATCAAATTACGGAAAAAGAGAGCGAAGATTTGGAAAAACCAGCCAACAAGTCAAGGAATAATTCCTTCAAAAAAATAAAAAATAATTTTTTGGGCTTTACATTGTTAATGTTCAGCTCCTTGTCCTTTGCACAAGTTAATGACTATGTCAAAGGTAAAACCTATGTCATTGATTCTATTACTGTTTCTGGGTTAAAAACCTATAACGATAAAACCGTTGTGTCCTATAGCGGATTGCGGAAAGGACAGGTAATTACAATTCCTGGAGAAGAAATTAGTGCTGTAATCAGTAAGCTGTGGGGGCTTGATTTATTTAGTGACATCAACTTTTATGTCCTTAAAGTTGTTGACAATAAAATTACTATTGAAATTGCCATCGAAGAATTACCAACCCTTTCAGACGTAAAAATTCAGGGCTTAAAAAAAGGTAAAAAAGAAAGTATTATTGAGGCCACAGAGTTAACAAGCGGGAAAAAACTATCAGAAAGTTTTTTAACCAATACAAAAAACTACATCTTGAATAAGTTTAAAAAAGAAGGTTTTTTAAACGCAAAAGTGGCACTAAATACAATTCCTGATACCATTGGAAGTAACTCCTTAAAAATGGTGGTCAATGTTGATCGAGGAAGTAGAATAAAAATCAAAAATATTGATTTTAGTGGGAATGAGGTTTTTAAAAATAAGTTGCTGAGAAGCAAATTAAAGAAAACTAGAAAAAAGTTTGCTCCACGTTTTTGGAAGAAATCAAAATACATTGCCGAAGATTATGAAAGTGACAAGGAAAGTCTCCTAGAATTTTATAAAGAAAAAGGCTATCGTGATGCGCGTATTGTTTCTGATTCTTTAATTACTAACGACGATAACACGATTAGTTTAAACATTAATGTAGAGGAAGGCAACCGCTATTATTTTGGAAACATCAACTATTTAGGGAATACTGCCTACAGTGATATCGTACTTCAACAAATTTTAGGCCTTAAAAAAGGGGATGTCTATAATGGCGTATTGCTTAAAAAACGTATTGCGGACACAAGCAAACCAGACGGGATGGACCTTAGTAATCTCTACCAAAACAACGGTTACTTGTTTTCAAACATCAATGCTGTTGAAGTGAGTGCCGAAAATGATACCATAGACTTTGAAATTCGGATTAATGAAGGGAAATTGGCAAGCTTTAATAAAATCTCTGTGGTTGGAAATACCAAAACCAACGATCATGTCATTTATAGAGAACTGCGAACCAAACCAGGCGCACTTTACAGTAAGGATCAAGTTGTAAGAACAGTAAGAGAACTCGGACAACTTGGCTTTTTTGATGCAGAAAAAATTGACCCTAATTTTGAGAATGTCGATCCTAATGCGGGAACTGTTGACATTAAATTTGGGTTGATTGAAGCAGGTGCTAGTCAAATTGAATTACAAGGTGGTTATGGTGGAGGTGGATTCATAGGAACACTAGGACTCTCCTTCAACAACTTTTCAATGCGGAATATTTTTAACAAAGAAGAGTATAGACCACTTCCCATGGGAGATGGACAAAGCCTTGCACTTCGCCTTCAAGCGAGTCAATTTTACAGTACCTATAGTTTTAGTTTTTCAGAACCATGGCTTGGGGGAAGACAGCCTGTACAATTTTCGACCTCCTTATCGCATACCATTCAATATCGTTACGATTATTTTACTGGGAGAGCTGATAAAAGCCAATCTTTTCAAATTTCAGGAATTACCCTTGGTTTAGCCAAAAGATTGAATGTACCTGATGACTATTTTCAATTATCACAAGCACTTTCTTATCAATATTATAATTTAAATAATTACTATACTGGTCTTTTTACTTTTGGTGATGGGCAATCGAATAATTTAGCATATACTGTTGCCTTATCAAGAAACAACACCTCGACCAATCCTATTTTCCCAACAGCAGGTTCCAGTTTTTCAATCAGCGCAAAATTGACTCCGCCTTATTCTCTTTTTAAAAAAGTAGATTATGATGCGATTGAGGATGAAATTCGCGATCAAAACCCTACCCTAAATGACAATGAAATCAACGCACGTGTTGACCAAGAAAAGTATAATTGGTTGGAGTTTTATAAAGTGAAATTCAGTGGAATATGGTACACGAAAATTATTGATAAACTAATTCTTAAAACACAAGCTGACTTTGGATTCTTAGGGGCCTATAACCCAGATAGAGGTAATATTCCTTTTGAACGTTTTTATATAGGTGGGGACGGGATGGTCAATTACGCTCTAGACGGGAGAGAAACCATAGCACTTCGAGGGTATGACAACCAATCCCTTTCTAGTAGAGAAGGTTCTGTTATTTACAATAAATTCTCTTTAGAACTTCGTTATCCTATCACCCTTAAGCCTTCTGCCTCCATCTACGGACTTACTTTCTTAGAAGCTGGAAATGGATATGATAGCTTTAGAACATTTGATCCGTTTAACTCTAAACGATCTGCTGGAGCGGGTGTTCGAATCTTTATGCCTGCATTTGGATTGCTGGGAATTGACTTTGGATACGGATTCGATAATCCCAATTCTAATGTAAACGAAGCCAATGGGTGGGAAACTCACTTTATCATTGGACAACAATTTTAACTTTTTTTAGGGCAACTATTTCCTCAATACAAAATATATTACCCAATAATTCGTTTAAACGATACAAATTTATAATGCAATGGCTAAATATTTTTTTGTTTTTCTAATCTGTGCCGTTACTACTGTTTCTGCCCAAAGAACAACTCGCGTTGGTTATATCGATATGAATGTCATTCTTGAAAATCTAGAAGACTATCAAACCGCTAATGAATTATTAGAAAAAAATATCGTAGAATGGAAGAAAGAAGTGGAGTTAAAAAAAATTCAACTCAAACAGTATCAAGATCAATTACTTGCTGAAAAAGTCTTGTTAACTCCAGAATTGATTGCCGAACGTGAATTGGAAATACAAGATTTTGCAGGCGAACTCATTGATTTACAAGAGAGAAGATTTGGGGTCAATGGAAGTGTGATTGCGCAAAGAACAAAATTACTACAACCAATTCAGGATCAAGTGATGGGTGTCGTAAAACAGATTGCAGAAGAAAAAAAATATGATTATATATTTGACCGATCTTCAAATGGAAGTATGTTGTATTCCGCAAAAAATTACGATATTAGCACCCTAGTTTTAAAACGCATAAATCTCAAGCAGAGACAGAATAAACGAAAACAACAGCTAGAAAATATAAAACAAAAAGTAGACCGCTTAAATAATTAAATACTATGAAACATTTATCCTTTTTTATTACTCTTCTTTTATTTGTGGCTCCAATAGCTACAACTCAGGCACAATCAAAAATAGCTCATATTGATACGCAAAAATTGATTAGTGAAATGCCAGAGGTTATTGCTGCACAAAAAGAGCTAGAAAAGTTAGAAAAACAATATACTACTGAATTGGAAAACACTGCAAAAGAATTTCAAACAAAAGCACAATCCTATGCAGGAGATGCACAAAACCAATCTGAATTGATCAATCAACAACGTCAACAAGAATTGGAAGGAATGCAACAAAATATCCAACAGTTTCGTGAAACTGCTGCACAAGAATTGCAGAAAAAACAAGCTGAAATGATGCGACCTTTATACGAAAAGGCACGAACTGCAATTGAAAAAATCTCTAATGCACAAGGCTTTGAATATGTTTTGGATGCCAGTGCTGGAGGAAGTGTGATCATCGCTAAAGGAAAAGACCTTATGGCTGATGTTAAAAAAGAACTTGGATTCTAAAAAAACAGACTAGAAAAATAAAAAACTGCTTTCGAGCAGTTTTTTTTTGCTCTAATTTTTGCGGTTTATGTTTTAAACCATGAAGAATAGGTAATATAACTCGCCGCTATTCGCTCAATTTCACCTTTTTGTAGGTTGATATCTACTTTCTTAATCAACTTAGCAGGAACCCCAGCATAAACAGAACCTCGTGGTACTTGAGTCCCTTTAGGAAGTACAGCGCCAGCCGCTATGATACTATTGGAGCCGATATGGCAGTCATCCATCACAATACTTCCCATGCCAATTAAAACATTATCATCAATGGTACAACCATGGACTATGGCATTATGACCTATGGATACATCATTTCCAATGGTAGTTGCCGCCTTTTCATAGGTCGCATGGATAACCACCCCATCTTGAATATTGACACGATCGCCAATTTGAATTCGATTCACATCGCCCCGAATGACCGCTTGAAACCAAACAGAACAATTGTCTCCCATGATAACCTCTCCAACAACAGTGGCATTTTCCGCAAAGTAACAGTCCTTCCCCAACTGTGGAGAAAACCCACGAACTGATTTTAATAGCATTTGTAAAATTTAATTAAAATTACAAAATCTCCAGATGTTTCCTATAAATGAATTTCAATTGTATTGAATCAAGTGAGTTTTCTGTATTTTTGAAAAAAAAAAAGAATGTCAAAGTATAGCGTTAAAGGAAAAGCGAACAAAGGAGATATATGGGCGAATTTTATTATCAATAAAGCCATTGGACCAGAACAAGTAAAACAATATAATAATATTGATGAAGCTTCAGGTGCTCCACTAGTCCAACAATTATTTTATTTACCCTTTGTAAAAAGTGTTCGTCTTGGTTTGAGTGAGCTTCAGGTGGAACGTTTTAATATTCTTGAATGGGAAGAAGTTATTGATGAGGTAAGCGAACAACTTCAAAACTACCTCAATGATGGGGGTATTGTTATTCATCAAAAAAATAATGAAAAAATACCCGTCAGTATTTATGCAGAAAGTACGCCCAATCCTTCGGTAATGAAATTTGTAGCCAACAAACCATTAGTCTCACAAAGCATTGAATTTAAAAATATCGATGAAGCCAAAGAGGCGCCTTTAGCTCAAAAGCTATTCCATTTCCCATTTGTTAAGGAGGTTTTTATGGATGCTAATTATTTATCTATCACAAAATTTGATGTTGCTAACTGGGAAGATGTGGTCATGGAAGTCCGAGAATATGTACGTCAATATATAGAATCAGGGAAAACCATAATCAATGCGGCTGTTCATACGGAAGACCAAAAAATAAGTCTTGAAAAAAAGACAAAAACACTCAATGACACAGAACAACAAATTGTCAATATTCTTGATGAATACATCAAGCCTGCGGTGGCTTCCGATGGTGGTAATATTGCTTTTGAAGCCTTTGATGAGGAAAATAAAATTGTCAAAGTTGTTTTGCAAGGTGCCTGCAGTGGATGTCCTTCTTCAACCTTTACTCTAAAAAATGGGATTGAAACCATGCTAAAGGAAATGATGCCCGGTAAGATCAATCAAGTAGAGGCAATTAACGGCTAATCTTGAGTACCCAAAAAAAATATATTAATACACTTTATAAGGAACTTAGTCCCTATTTACTTCAACATGCCAAACAGCCCGTTGCCTGGCAAGCTTGGAATGAAAATCTTTTTGAAGAGGCAGAGCAAGCTGGTAAACTAATCATCATAAGTATTGGGTACTCAAGTTGTCATTGGTGTCATGTTATGGCACATGAAAGCTTTGATGATCCAGAAGTTGCCCGCTTTATGAATGCCCATTTTATTTCGATTAAAGTGGATCGGGAAGAGCGTCCAGATGTTGATCGAATTTATATGCAAGCCTTACAGATGTTGACTGGCCAAGGGGGTTGGCCGCTAAATATCGTTGCACTTCCTAATGGTCAACCCATATGGGGAGCTACCTATTTACCAATAGAACAGTGGAAAAATGCCTTGGATCAACTAATTACGCTTTCCAAAAAGCGGCCCGAAAAACTACAAGAACAAGCGGCCATGCTCCTAGAAGGGCTTCAAGCAATTAATTCACATAATGAACCGCAAGGAATAATTCCTATAAACGAATTCAATGCCTTGCTTTATCGCATGCTTAAACAGGTCGATTTGGATTTTGGAGGACGTCAAGGAGCACCAAAATTCATGATGCCAGTCCTGTTGGATTTTTGGTTGTATGCCTCTCAGGTTTTACAAAATAAAGATGCTGAAAAACATGTTTACAACACCTTAAATAAAATGGCAATGGGAGGCGTCTTTGATGCAATAGGTGGTGGTTTTTCGCGATATGCAGTTGATGAACGGTGGCATGTTCCGCATTTTGAAAAGATGGGCTATGACAATGGACAATTGCTCTCTACCTATAGTAATGCCTATCGTTATAACCCCAATCCACACTTTAAAGAAACGGTAAAAAACACCATTGACTTTTTGGAAAGTGAATTGCAACATCCCGATGGAGGCTTTTATGCTGCTTTAGATGCTGACAGTCAAAATAGTGAAGGAAAGTTGGAAGAAGGAGCGTACTATGTTTGGAATAAAAAGGAACTTCAAACGTTGTTAGATGCCGATTTTCCACTATTCCAAAAATACTACAATATCAATAGTACAGGTTTATGGGAAGGGGAAAAATACGTACTCTTCAGAACCCAAGAGGATACTACTTTTGCTCAAGAGAATGGACTTTCAATCAACACATTTCAACAGAAGAAAGCGCATTGGAAAACCAACTTACTCAAATACAGAAACCAACGAAAAAGACCTCTTTGTGATGACAAAGCTATCTGTTCGTGGAATGCGTTGATTTGTTCTGGCTTGTTAGAAAGCTATCGCGTGTTTAGAGAAGAAAGATATGGCAACTTGGCAAAAAAGGGGATTTCCTTTATTGAAAATCACTTCCTTTCAAAAACAGAAGGGCTTTTCCGTATTTATAAAAATGAACAACAGACTGTTTTAGGACTTGCAGAAGATTTTGCCACCTTAATTCAACTATACATCAACGCCTATGAGCTATTTTTTGACTCCAACTACTTGTTGCAGGCCAAAAAATTGATGGTGTTCTGCATAAAGAATTTCAGTAGTGTCAATTCAAAACTATTTAGTTATACCAATAGACAACAAACTCCGCTCCTACTTCAACAAATAGAGATTGAAGACAATGTCATTCCATCTTCCAATGCACTCATGGCAGAAAACCTCATTCGATTGAGTGTGCACTTTGATGAACAATCATGGCGTAAGCGTGCCGAAGAGATGATCGCCGAAGTGTACAGCAGTGTAAGTACTTACCCTAGCAGTCATGCAAAATGGTTAAGTGTATCGTTGCTTTTACAACAACCACAAATAGAAATTGTCGTTACGGGAAAAGGGTTTAAAAAAATAATGGAGCAACTTCAAGCCTTCCATCTCCCTCACATTTGTTGGGCTGGAGCCGCCACAGAAAGCACTTTACCGCTATTGAAAGAGCGTTATGTAACCGACAAAACACTCGTTTATTGGTGTGAAGATCAACGATGCGATCTTCCAGAAACCCATATTGGAAATATTTTAAAACGCCTTAAAAGTAGAATACTATAGTATTTTCTTAGCTGGAGTTGTTAAAAATTCTTTGAGATAGAACGGTTCGAAGTACGCCAAAGATTCAAAACGTTTTTCAGTATATGCTTTGAATGCTAATGGGATCATATCTTTTGCTAATGGATATTTAGGTTCTTCAAGAAAAGTAATTGAAGCTGAAGGATTAATCGCTTGAAATTTTTCTGTTCCTACTCCAAAAACAAGCAATGGCTTTGTGGTAAAATTGGTGAATGATTCTGTATTCAATACCTCTGCCCAGGTATTTTGTACCACTTGTTTTTGAGCATCTAAAACCATTGTGTAAACTTCCATTCTTCGAGCGTCTAACATGGGGATCAACAAGGAATTATTTGAAATGGGCAGAACCGTTTGAGCCATGATTTCAAGGGTGTTTAAAGCAATCAAAGGAAGCTCTAGAGCATAGCAAAGTCCCTTTGCAGCCGCCACACCAATTCGAAGCCCTGTATATGATCCAGGCCCCATACTTATTGCAACCGCATCAAGTTCCTTTGGAGTTTTACCGGCCTTTTTAAGTACTTTTTCAATAAAACTATGCAGTTTTTCGCTATGGCTATAATGATCATTTAAAACGCTTAATTCCGCTAAGAGTTGACCGTTTTCGCTAATGGCAACGGAACAGTTTTTAGTAGCAGTTTCAAGATGTATAATACAAGCCATATCATTTAAATAAAAAACACGACCGCTGGTCGTGTTTTAATTATAATCAATATTTATTGGGTCACTTGAATGGGGATACCGAAATAAAACTCTAAAACTTTAAGTTTAAACACATAATCGTATTTTGCACGAATTTGGTCAGAAACAGCCGCTTCATAACGTTGCTTGGCTTGAATAAAATCAAAAGAATTCATCACCCCTGCTTTATATCTATTTTCAGCATTTTCATACACATTCTTTCGAGCTAAAACTGTTTTTTGTGAAGCTTGATAAACTTTATCTGCCCCTTTTGCATCGTTATAGGATTGATTAATCGTACTCTCTAAGTTTAACTTTTCTTGTTCTAGTAAAAATTCTGATCGTGCTAAATTAATCTCTGAACGCTTAATATTATTTCGAGCACTACTCCCATTAAAAATGGGAACATTCAACTGAAGGCCAAAATTATGTCCATCATTGATACCCAATTGATCGATAAATGAATTGGGTCCAACCACCTTTCTGTCTGGAATGGATGTTACTACTGACTCCCCTGTACTTTGAACGATACCAATAGGAGTTTCCGTAAATGTACCAGAGGGCTCTAAACGATCGCTATATGAAATACGTGTACTGTAGGAATAAAATCCCGTTAAAGTGGGTAAAAGTGCATTTCGGGCGATATCTATATCTTTTTTAGCAATCTCCATATTTGTACTGGCTACTTTGATGTCGTTTCTACTACCTAAGGCTTTATCAAAAATTTCTTTTGGAGATTTATCAAATATAAATGAAAGTGGGACATCAAAATTTTCTTGAGCAATTTCAAAATTTTCATAATCCCTAATCAATAACGACTGGGCTAAACTAATTTTAGATAAACGATATGCATTTTCCGCTTGAATTAGTGTTTGTTCTTGGGTGGCTAAATTGGCCTCTACTTCGAATATATCTCCAGTAGGTAAAACACCTGCTTCTATAAGTTTATTCGTCCGTTCTAGCTGTTCTTTAGTGACTTCCAATTGAAGTTTTTGAACCTGAACAAGCTCCCTGTTAAACATGACTTGTAAATAGCCATTAGCAACAAACAACTTAATGTCATCAACCATATCTTCCAATTGATATTGGCGTGCCAAAAGTGTAAGATTGGCGCGATAAAGGCGATCAAAATTTACGCCACCATTGTAGAGGTTTACACCCATATTAATACCCATTGAAGTAAACTGTGTCGTTAAATTCTCAATTAAACCAGTTGTAATATTCTGGTTGAGACCTATACTCCAAGAATGGGAACTTTGTGCATTGAAACGTGGTAAAAAATTACCTTTTGCATCAGATTGATCTACTGCTGCATTTTCAAGATCTAAGACAGATTGCTTGATGGAAATATTTTTCTCCAATGCCATTTCAACACACTGCTGGAGGGTCATTGGAGTGGATTGCCCAAATAAGGCCATGGGTAATAATAAGGCGACTAAATAATAATGTTTTTTCATCATTGATTTTATTTACTGCTATTAATTTTTACCAACGTTATCGGTCGCTCTAATCTTTTTTGCTTCTGTTTTGTTCCAGACCTTTATCATATCTTCCATAGTAACACCACTGATAATTTCAACATTGATACCGTCTGAAATTCCAATTTCAACATCTTTACGCTCAAAATTTTGTTCAGATAGTTGAATTTCAACATAGGGTTGTTCCGTATCAGAATCAAATTGTAATAAAGCTTCAGGAATGGCCATGATACTGTCCTTTTTCTCAAGGACTAAAGAAGCATTTGCACTATATCCTGCACGGACAAATACACTATCGTCTAAGTAAACATCAGCCTCGATCTTAAATTGAACAGCTCCCTGCTCTTCATTTCCTTTAGGGGCAATAAACTTCAACTTGGCATCAAATTCTTTGTCTTGTATAGCCCCTAAATTCACTTTTAAAGGCATGTCAACAGTTAATTTACCAACCTCAGATTCATCGACTTTTCCTTCAAAAATCATTTTGTTTAGATCAGCAATGGTTGCAATAGAGGTCCCAGGATTAAAGTTGTTACTTTCTATTACCTGATCTCCTACCTTAACAGGAATTTCAAGAGCAGTTCCTGCAACGGTAGCGCGAATATTCGTGTTAGCAATGGAAGAACCTCCTGCAGATCCTAAACGAATAATTTTTAAATCTGCGTCTGCATTAGAAAGATCTTGTTTTGCTTGACTGTAACGCAACTCTGCATTTTCATATTCCTGTCTGGAAATGATTTCTTTCTCAAAAAGGTCTTTGTTTCGGTCAAAGTCAATCTTGGCGTTTTTCAGTATAATTTTCGTGTTTTCCAAACGTCCTTGAGCACTGTTAAGCGTTTGTTCATTCGGCACTACTTTCACTTTGGCTAATAAATCCCCATTATTTACTCGATCGCCTTCTTCTACATAAAGCACTTCAATAATTCCAGAAATTTGTGGCTTAATTTCCACCTCATCTTCAGGAATTACCTTGCCCGTAACAACTGTTTTCTTTTCAATGGAAGTGATTAATGGCGATTGGACATCATATTCAATGATGGATTTATTATTGGTCTTAATAAAATAGGCAGCGGCAAATAGTACACCTAAGATAAGAGCTCCAATGCCGACAAATTTTAAAATTTTCATAGTATTAGCAGTTTACTGAGTGAGTTTTCTGATTGATTTTTATTGTTTTTAATTATTCTTCTCTTAACGCATCTATCGGTTTTATCATTACAGCTCTTTGCGCTGGAATAAGACCAATCAATGTTCCTAGAGTAACCATTATTGTAAGTGCCCCAAGAATAAATGAAATGGGTACTGTGGGATTCGTATAGGGGAAGTCGTCAAGGTTGGCTGTAGCAGCGTTAATTATTGCTAAAACAAAAGAGCCCAAGACAATACCTAGAATTCCAGCAACAATGGTCAAAAACACGGATTCTAGGATGATTTGAATTCTAACCTCACCAGGAGTCGCACCCAAGGCACGTCTAACCCCTAATTCTTTGGTGCGTTCTTTTACAGAAATCAATAAGATATTTCCAATTCCAATTACCCCTGCAATGATGGTCGCAATACCAACAACAAGTGATAAAAAAGTCATCCCATTAGCAAATTTGACAATCCTACCAAAAATCTCTCCGAGATTCACAGATCCAAAAGCACGTTCATCATCGGGAGAAACACGATGGATTCTCTTTAAGGTACTCTTGATTTTTTCCTCAACCAAAACAGGGTTTGCCGTATCATTTGCCGCAAGGAAGAAAAAACTAACAGAGTCCCCAGTATTATAAAGCTTTCGGTAACTGGTAAACGGGATAAATACGTCACCGTCACTTTCGAAACCACCGCCTTCAACAAATTTATGAACCCCAATGACTTGGAAAAAAATATTGTTGATTCTTACATATTTACCTATTGGGTCTTCACCCTCTTCAAAAAGTTCCTCTTCTGTTCGTTCTCCAATAACACAAACTTTTCGCTCGTACTTGATATCTTCATCGTTGATAAAGCGCCCTCCATCATATATTTTTTTGGAAGCAATTTTTGTGTAAACGGGATAGTCACCGTACATCGTATAGCTTCCTAAGTTGGTTCCACGGACGATCTGAGCAGGACTCCCCCCAAAAACCCCTGTGACATTTCGCGGAGCAATATATTTAATTTCTGGAATGCGCTGTTTTAAATAAACTGCATCTTGTAGTTTAAGATCGGGGTTTCTTCCAATTTTAAACCCAGAATAGGGAATACTGGTACTTTGAGCCCAAATAGCCATGGAATTCATTGCTAAATTTTCAAAGGCCTTTTCAAAGCCATTGTCCAATCCTTTTGCAGCTCCCGAGAGTGTGATGTAAATAAAGATTCCCCATAATACCCCAATAACGGTAATAATCGTTCGGGTTTTATTCTTCGCAATAGAACCAAAAATTTCCTGCCACGTATCGTAGTCAAATATGACTTTTAAATTATTCATTTCTTAAGGCAATTATCGGTTGAATTTTTGCGGCACGCTTTGCAGGAATATAACCAGCAATTCCTCCAAAAATAATGAGGATGATGGTTGCAAAAATGGCCGTGGACATATCCACATTGGGATTGGTAATAAAATAATCTTCGGAGAGTTTATCACCAACACTTTTCAGAACAAGTATTCCTGCTAAAAAGCCCATATATCCCGAAATAGTCGTTATAAAAATTGATTCATGAAGGATCATATTAATAACTGATCGAGGTGATGCACCTAATGCTTTGCGAATACCTAACTCTTTAGTCCGCTCTTTTACAACAAAGACCATAATATTGGAAATTCCAATAATTCCTGCTATTAAGGTTCCTAGCCCTACAAAGGTTACAATGATTTGCAACACGCTTGCAAATTGTTGATTTTGCTTTAATTGATCTGCAATATTTCGAATAAAAATACCTCTTGGGTCAGTAGGGTCAATATCTTTTTTATCTTTTAAAAATCGACGGAGTTGCGACTCAAAAGCCATGGCACCTCCATAGCCAATTTCAGGTTTAAACGCCAAGATGATTTGATCTATCTTATCATTACTTTTTTCTAGTAATTGTCTTGTGGTATAGGGGATATAAATAAAACGCTCTTCATTGTCACCTCCTTCATCCTGATAAACTCCAACAACTTTAAAGACACTCGAACCAATGTCAATGAATTTTCCTGTAGGATCTTCGGTGCCAAATAAATCAACGGCAACTAAGCGACCAATAACCGCATACTTTTCTTGATTTTGGATATCAGATTCATTGATATAACGCCCTTTCATCATGATGGTTTTTTCCGCAAACTGATGGGCAGGACCTACACCTCTAGTGGTATAATTTTGAGATTCCAATTTATAGCGAACGGTTGCGCCACGTGATATTCGAGGGGTAATGTATTCAATAAATAAAGGGAAATTATTTTTTATATCTGCAAGGTCTTCATTCTCAAATTGAATTCTTCTATTGGCTTTAAACCCTCTGTAAGGGAGTGAGGTTTGACCAGCAAAAAGGAAGAAGGTGTTGGTGGCATCGTCTAAAAAGAATTGATTGAAGGTGTTTTTGAGTCCATTTCCAAAACCAAAAAGAATAATGAATATAAAAATTCCTAAAGAAATAGTGAATCCCGATAAAAAAGTACGGAGTTTATTTTTTCGAATGGTTTCGAAAATTTCACTCCAACGATCTCTGTTAAACATATTGAGAGGCTAAAACTTGTTCCACTTTTTTGTCTTCAACAATAACACCGTCTTTGAGTTGAACAACACGTTTACACATTTGTGCTATATCGGGTTCATGCGTAACAACCAAAATCGTTTTTCCTTCATTATTGATCTGTTGAATTAAATCCATAACTTCATAGGAAGTCTTCGTGTCCAACGCACCAGTAGGTTCATCTGCCAATAAAACTTTAGGTCTTGACGCCATGGCACGGGCAATAGCGACTCGTTGTTTTTGACCACCCGACAATTCACTTGGTAGGTGAGTTGCCCATTCGGCTAATCCTACTTTTGCAAGATATTCTAGTGCTTGCTGTTGTCTTTCTTTGCGGTTAACTCCTTGATAATAAAGAGGCAGGGAAACATTCTCCATGGCCGTCTTGTAGTTAATTAGATTAAAAGATTGAAATACAAATCCTAAAAATTTATTTCGATATTTGGCAGCTTTTGTTTCATCGAGATTTTTGATAGGAAAGTCATCTAATAGATAACTTCCTTCATCTGCAATATCTAGCATACCTAAAATATTAAGCAATGTCGACTTTCCAGATCCCGAAGAACCCATAATGGCCACTAACTCGCCTTCTTCAACATTAAAATCGATTCCTTTCAGTACATGTAGGGAAGAACTTCCCATTTTGTAGGACTTGTGCAGGTTGTTTATCTTAATCATTTAATTTTTTTCCAAAATATTGGACAAATCTAAGTTTTTGTTTAACTATCAACTATGATAAGACGTTAAAAAAATCAATTTGTTACAAAAAATTAACCTTTTTTTAGGATTCGAATAACCCGCCAACCTACAAGGGCAACAAGAACATAGGGAATGGCCATCAAATAAATAATACCATTGTTAATTCCTTTTGCCATTTCTTGGCTTTCCGAGGATTCTAGTGCAGCACGGCACATAGAACATTGGGCTGAAATTGTTTCAAACGGAAGGAAAAAAAAGCAAACAACTATAAAAAATAGAAAATACTTTTTAGACATAATAAGGAGAAATCATTTCATAAACAATTACCCCTGTTATGGTGATATATAACCAAATGGGTAAAGTGATTCGGGCAATGGCTTTATGTTTAGGAAACATTTTTGTGATCGCACGAACATAGGTGATCAAAACCAGTGGAATGATCCCTATAGAAAGAAGTATATGAGAGATTAAAATAAAATAATAAACCGAGCGAATATAACCTTCTCCTCCATAAGGAGTTGGATCGGATGTCATATGATAGGCAACATACATGACCAAAAAGGTAGCCGATAGAGCTATCGCTGTTTTCATCAGTTGTTCATGCAACTGAATATTTTTTTTCCGGATAGCTATATAGGCAATAATTAGAATAATTGAAGTGACTCCATTAATCGCCGCATAAATGGGTGGTAAAAAAGATAAGGGTTCCACATTGGGAATCCGGACAGTAAAAAGTACCGCAACAGCAATGGGTATCGCTATACTTAAAACTAAAATTAGGTTTTTATACTTTAGGGGATTTGCACTTTCTACATTGTTTTTCATCTTCTTATTCTTTAAGCAATTTTTTAATATCTTCTATTAACAAGTCAACATCTTGGACAGCTACATCATCTTTATCAATACCCAAATAGTAAACTATCGGATTTCCAAAACGATCTGTTCTCGATCGGATAAATCCATTTTTATCAATTAATGCGAAATAACCTTGGTGTTCAAAACCTCCAGCTACTTGTGGGTTGATGGAACTAAATATATTGAATCCTTTATTGGCTAAAGTAAAAATAATATCATTTTCACCTGTTAAAAAATGCCAATTGGGTGAAAAAACATCATAATCCTCAGCGTATTTCTTTAATATAGAAGGCGTATCGTATTTGGTGTCTATAGAAAAAGAAGCAATTCCAAAATCAGTGCGATCACCGAATTGGGACTCCACCTTTTTCATGTTTTTATTCATTATTGGGCAAATGCTAGGACATCGAGTAAAAAAGAACTCAGCAACATAAACTTTACCTTTATAATCTTCATTGGAAATCCACAAACTGTCTTGGTTGAGCAATAGAAAGGAAGGTACTTTCTTTTCTTCTCCATTTAAAACAACATAACTTAAAGGAAGTGCAGAGGAGGCTCGGTTATCATCAACTATGGAATTACTTTTTACCTTTTCAATGATTTTAGGGATGACAATTATTCCAAATACAATGACTATAATAGCAACCCCAAGATATTTTAATTTATTTCCGACCATTAGCACTTATTTTTTTCGATCTGTATTGTATTTTTTAAGCGCTAAGCGATATTCTGCAAGGATTACCTTTACATCATCCACCATCTTTTTATTGATTTCAGCAACTGATTTTGCATCAAAACCATATAGGATTGTGGTGTCTTCGTCATCATTTCGACCTCTAAGTTGTCTTTTTTTATCTATTATATGGATATAAGGGGAGCTCAGGTCATTGGCCAGGGATATGGGTATCTCTAAGCTATTAAAATGAGTTTGTATTTGATCTGCGGTACCCGTTAAGAAGTTCCATTTGACAAGATCAGTTCCAACGCCTTCTACTAAGGTTTGTTTTAAATCCGCAATCTGTTCTTCAACCCCTTCTTCAACGACAATAACAAATTGAAAATCTTTAAACTCATAAAACCGTTTGTAAATTTTTTCGTTGAGATTTAGTGCCTCCGTTTGTTTGGACAGAATATTATTTCCCCAATAGCCTAAAATAGTGATCTGATCTTCGAGGACAACGGGTTTGGACTCAATTGATTTAAATACACTGAGTTCATCGATAGGTGGTGAGAGAACAGGGAGTTTAGCAAAATTATTTTTACCCGAAGCAAAAAACAGATAGACTACAATTGGGAAAACAAACAAAACCCCCAATACAATATTTTTTTTCACTCGATCACTCATCATTCTCCAAATAATAAAAGCGGTTTTTACTAACCGCTTTTGTTTAATTTTAAATTAGAAATTCCAACTCATAAACCCATTTTGCATTACATCAAAAATGTAGGTGGATTCAAGTAAGAGTATAAAAATTAAATACGGAATAAGAACAACCAAAGGAAGTACAATGGAAAGTTTAAGTCCGTTTTTTTCATCACGAATATGCATAAAGTCCCAAGCAATGTAATAAGCTTTGACGATCGTCAAAATAATAAAAATCCAATTGAGTAACTTCATGGATAGGAATTCCTCCATTAAAAAAGCGGGTTTTATAATTCCTAGAGCCACCTCAACGGTGGTAACAATTGAAAGGAAGATTAGTACCCCCCAAATTTTTTGTTGGTTGGATTTAAATTTTAATAACCCTCTGAATATTGCTAATTTATGTGTGTCTGCTGCCATAATATTTTTTTTAATTTTTTAAACAAGGTAAAAGAACGTAAATACGAATACCCAAACCAAATCGACAAAGTGCCAGTACAATCCTACTTTTTCCACCATTTCATAGTGACCTCTTTTTTCATAGGTGCCTACGATTACATTTAAAAAGATAATGATGTTTATAATGACTCCTGAGAAGACATGAAAGCCATGAAATCCTGTAATAAAAAAGAAGAAATCAGCAAAAAGTCGGTTTCCATATTCATTGCGAACAAGATTGGCGCCTTCAACAACATAAACGGCTTGATCGATTTTTTCTAAAGAAGTTGTTCGATCTAAAACTGTTTTTTCACCTTCTTCATTTATTATTTGTGTACGAATTAGGAGGTTATCATTAGAAACAAAACCGGCTTTTACTTCATCTAGTGAAAAGGTAGGTAATGTTGATTCACTGCTAAACCATATCCCAGTACTGTTTTGATGCGTAGTTCGTTCCGAAGGTAACGAAGCTGCAAAGGCATCTAAGGCAACACGTTTACCTGTTTCGGCATCTACAAACTGTAAAATTTGTCCCCCTTTAGTTTCTAGGGCTCCGTATTCTCCTTTGATAAAATTTTTCCATTCCCAAGCTTGAGAACCCACAAAAATTGCACCTCCGATAATGGTAAGTAACATGTAAAAGGTGACTTTCGCTTTGTTCATATGGTGACCAGCATCAACCGCCAAAACCATCGTTACTGAGGAAAAGATCAGGATAAAGGTCATTAATGCTACATAATACATTGGTGCATCAATGCCATGAAGAAAAGGAAAGTGGGTAAAAACTTCGTCGGCAATTGGCCATGAGTTTATATTTTTAAATCTTGAAAAGCCGTAGGCGACAAGAAATCCCGAAAAGGTCAATGCATCGGAAACGATGAAAAACCACATCATCATTTTACCATAGCTGGCGTTTAAAGGACGGTTTCCGCATCCCCAAACGTCTGCTTCTTCCGAAGTTGTTGTTACTGATACTCCCATTAGTGTTAATTTAAATTCAATGCAAATTTATTAAATTTTTATCTGTAGAGCGAAACGAATAAAAATAAATATAACCATAGAAAATCAAGAAAATGCCAAAAGGTTACGGCTAACTCAAATCCTAGGGTATTATTTGTTTGATAAGCACCTCTTAAGGTCTTAAAAAATACGATACTTACGACGACCAATCCTCCAAATAAATGAAGTAAATGCAACAGCACTAAAACATAAAGATAGGAAGTATTAATAGAACTTTCTGCACCGGTAAAATAATAGCCTTGTGCAATAATTCCATTAAATCCTTGAAATTGAAAGTAGATAAAAGCTAAGGCTAAAAGAAGTGTAGCGCCTAATAATAGTAACGATTTCGAAGTGTCCTTGATTAAAAAGCGCTTGGAAAAATAAAACGTAATACTACTTATTAACATTAGCAAAGTGCTAATTGAAAAGGCCGTTGGTAATTCTATTTGTTGTACCCAGTCGGAACGGTTACTACTCACAACATAGGCACTGGTTAGTCCGGCAAATGTCATGGTCATACTAATCATCCCAAACCACAGCATCATTTTTTTTGCCTTTTTGTCTTTTTCAACCATTAAATCTGTACTCATAATGCAATAAATTTATCAATAACATATATAATTTGAAGTCCTGTGATATAAACAATACTCACAAGAATAAGTTTTTTAGAAGCGGCTTTACTTTGTTGTTTCATCAGAACCAAGCAATAAAACAATAATAAACCACCCAAGAGTAAAATCAGTAGCATAGCAGTGATGGATAGGGACAACGCTCCTGTGAATGCAAATACAGGAAGGATGGAGGTTATAATGGTCCAAAGTGCGTAAAAAACAATTTGAAAGGCTGTTGCTTGATCTGTATTTCCAGAGGGAAGCATTTTATAGCCTGCCCGTTTATAGTCCTCATCCAAAAACCATCCAATGGCCCAAAAGTGTGGAAATTGCCAAAAGAATTGGATCATAAATAAAATCCCTGGCTCAATACCAAATTGGTTGGTGGCCGCTACCCAACCCAACATAAATGGAATGGCTCCAGGAAAAGCACCAACAAAAACCGCTAAAGGGGTTTTACTTTTTAATGGGGTGTAGATACACGTATAAACAAAGATGAGACTAACCAATAAAAAAGCATTAGAAAAGCTAAAAAAGAAGAATTTAGGGAACGTTCCTCTAACTAAAGCTATCGATAAACTTATAAATGATATCGTGAAGATGTCGCGGCTTTGGTCCGTTTTTGTAAAACCATTCCTTCGAAAGTGAATATAATTGAATATAACCCAATAT
>CBFIJI010000006.1:0-41756 GCA_965662885.1 Flavobacteriaceae bacterium
AGTGTCCCATTAAAGAAAGTGCATCAAGTTGCAAAAGGATTCCACGGTCTTTTAAGGAAAGAAAATCACTTGGATTCGTTACGGAAAAATAACGCTCTGGATGCGCTAATATCGGTGTAAATCCTAGCTGCTGTAATTTAAAAGTAACATTTATTATACTATCTAACTGACCAAAAAAAGGAATTTCTAAAAGAATATGATCTTTAAACGGTGTTAACAAGCTTGGATTCTCATCAAGACTTTTTACAAAAAACTCATCAATCATATATTCAGCAGCAAAACCTCCCATAAGAGGTTTTAAACTCGAATTTTCAATGTTACTTTGTAAGGCAGAATAACTTTTTTGAATACTTTCTTCAGTATTGAAATACAATTCGTTGTAAATGTGAGGTGAGGGAATCACTTTCTCGAAGCCCATGTCGCGGTATAACTCTAGCATTTTTATCGATTCCTCAATAGACTTACTTCCATCATCTATCCCAGGAAGAAGATGGTTGTGGAAATCGGTCATTCCTTCAAAAAGTGTCGGAGGTGATTTAAAAAAGAAATTAAACATTTGCAGAATGAGAATTAAGTGCCGAAAATAAATCTTTTAATCAATTAACTACACTTTTTTATTCCCCAATTTTATGTTTACACGACACTTCCACAACCATTTAGTCCAAAAACTGCTGTTAAAGGAGTAAAAAAAAGGAATCATACTTAGGTGATTCCTCTATAATCAGCGGAAAAGAGAAGACGCAAACCCACGACCTCTTGACGGATTCTTGGTCGTTGAGTTCGCTAAAAGAGCTGTATATAGAAATCTAGTACCTATAAAGAAACCTCCACATTGCTGTGAAGGCTTAAGTGAGTTGGTGTAGTGTAGCGGTGACACTTGTGGAGAAGATGGGACTCGAACCCACGACCTCTTGACTGCCAGTCAAACGCTCTAGCCAGCTGAGCTACATCCCCGAATTAAACTTTACAAAACATTTTCCAGTCCTGTTTATTTCGCTTATAAAAATAGCGAATTAAAGCGACTTGCGAAAAGATGCTAAAAGGAGATCCATAAAATATCTTTTATATCCTACTATTCATGGAAAGTACTACTTTATTGATATTTAAAATCCTTGCTTTTAATATCCATTTACAGGAAACGTAGTACCTTACCGTCAATAAACATAAATCAATTCAATGAAAAAATTACTCTACCTCGGCGGACTACTTCTCATGATGAATAGTTGCCAAAACCCGATGCCACAAAAAATTTCAGAAAAAGAAGTGGTAGAAAAGCTGGATGAATTCTTTGCCACGCTTTCCGTTAAAAATACCGATAAAAACAAAATTTATTCGCTAGTCACCGACGATTATTACATTTTTGAAAACCAACAAAAATATAGCATGCCAGAATTCCTGGAGTTTATTGCCACTTTTAATACCGTAGAAGATCAATGGACCTTAAGTAATTTGGACATTGACACCGACCTTAACTCAGCACATGTGACCTTAAACAATAGTGGACGATTTAAAGTAAACACCCCCGAGGGACTGGTGCAAATGGATTATGAATGGTTGGAAAGTGCCTACTTAGTCAAACAAGATGGGATTTTAAAATTTAAATTTTATTTTTCAGAAGTGGTAACTTCAAAAACAACCCCTTTGGAATAGCCATCTCTTTTACAATATCAACAAATACGCACTTAAAGAAGGGTTAGAGGAAACCCTTCAATTAACGGAGCATTCTAACAATAAAGGCTTCCGGGGCCTCTTGATAAGCTCCAGAAAATTCCAAGCCTTCTTGAATGGCCTTTAAACGGAGGTAATCCGCATGTCTAAAACTGTGGAAAAGAACATCAATGTCCAAGTCCCCTTGCGCATTAAAAACCTCCTGCCCACCTTGTTGATTGAGAAGATAAAGTGGGGGGTCATTAGCATCAATGGCTGCGCGATAGTCTAATATACCTAAGAGTTCATCAGTAGGGATTCCCCCGTAAAATTGAAAAAAGAGTTGATCCAAAATAGGATACTCTTGGCGTGTGGCATCCAAAGAAAACCCGGGAAAAACAGTCTCCCATTCATAAAGGTTGTAACTACTCTGTGCTTCTAAGGCGATAACCCCTTGCACTTGACTGTTCGTCGATTCTCGAAAAGCATTCCACTGAGCAATTCCTGCACCAGCTGACCCACCTGCTAAAATAATTTTATTGGAAGGAAGTTGAAGGTCAGAAGCCAAGCCCTCAATAAAAGATATAACAGCGGCACCATCTTCCATAGCAGAGAGTACTCCCATTGCATCTGGACTGTCTAAAAAGCGATAATTAGCACTTACTACTGCAATGTCAGCATCCAGAATTGTCTGAATGGTTTCCACTAAAGCATCATCAAATACGGAAGCTTTATCACCACTAATAAATGCCCCTCCATGAAAAAAAAGAAGGATCCCTGACAAAGGCTGATTCCCCGGTAAAAGGAGATCCAATTGCTGTCGTGATCCATTGCCATAAGAAACATTTTCAAAAAACAAGCCGCGATCAATAGGCGAAGTAGAAACCGTAACCCCTAAGACCTGCTCTAAGGAAGCTATATTATCCACAGAAGTGGACGCCTCTTTTGAACAACCATAAGCCAAAAACAACACAAAAACAATCAATAACTTTTTCATAACAACATCAATTATAAAGTCAAAGATAAACATAAATACTGCTCTCATCCATCGTTAAAAAAAGAACAAAAGAATGATCAAAGTAAAATCATCTTTATGGATCAAGAGATTACAGATTTTTTTTGAGTGAAAACTACTACGACAATAAAGCTGTTTTAAATTTTTATTTGGAAAGCCATGTTTTACGAGGACAATATAACGACTCCTTGATGGCTTTTAATCAAGAATTTAATACCATCCTCGAGTTGATCGATGAAGAGTTAAAATAAAAAAAGGCAAATCCCTTCTTCCAAGTAATAAGAGAATTTACGTCTAAGGAGTTTGCAAGGTGTATCCATTTGATTTTGGAATATTTCCGATCACTTCCGCCAATATCTCTAAAAGATTCCCTTAATTGCACCAACTATATTTTTAATTTGATTTTCTTTTGAGGCTGAAGAAATTTATTTCAGCATTGCCGTTGTTTTTGGTATTAACAACTGTAAATGCACAAGACCGTTCGATGTTGTTTCAACAATATCGTAGGGGACCTGCTTTAAATGCATACTTCAAAAAAGTACATTTTGAATTAGAAGCTTATACCGTTTTAGGAAAGATACAGGCCTTCAAAATCAAACCAAAAATGGACTATGCCTTTGGAGCCCGTGTCCAATATCGATTTGTAAAAACCTTTGGAGTAACTGCGGGAATAAACGTTCTTAACATTCAATATAAGAATGAATTCGAAAACGACGACTCCATCGATCGTATCAGTTCTATAGATCGTATCCGTTATTTGGCCTTTCCTGTAAGCCTACGCATGCTTATGGGTGACTTTTTTAATATTGAAGCAGGAGGACACTTAAACTACCCTATAAGTGCCTACAATACCACATTTCCAGAAAACGAACCTTCCATAAAGATTCCCTATGAAGAAGGAACCTACCGCACCTCCCTAGGAATGTTTGTTGGAATTCAAATTAAAGTCTTTGGACCTATTAATTTAGCCGTACAATACCGTTTTGCCAAACGCTTTAAAGAAACAATTGGGACTAAAAGTAACAATACCGCTGCTTTGATGATGGGAATCCAATATTTTATCACAGCGTTAAATAAGACGAAAACTACCCAAAAAGGACTTGGGTTTAAAAAACGCCGTTAATCTTTCTTTAGTGTGATGGTGAGTACGCCATTTTTACCCTGCTCACCATATAATTCATATGCTTTGGCCCCTTTAAAAACATCCATCCTTTCAATCATATCAGGGGAAATTTTATCCAATAAAAAATCTTTGGGCATCTGTTGACCATCAATAATAATAAGCATATCAGTGTCCCCTTTTTCTGAATTAATCATAAAATGGGCACTTTTATCAGAATGATAAAGACCATGAGGAATGCTTTTTGAAAGCGAATCAACAGGGAGCTTTAAGCTATCCCGAGCAATTAAAACTTTAGAAGGATGTTTGTCCTCCCCGTAAAAAAGAATTTCAGAAGTCCCGTTTTTTAATTTCACCATCTTTCCAGACCCGATCATTTGACGCGATACTGAAGTAGGTTTGGACGAAGGAGTATCCGATTGCTCAGAAGAATAGAGTTTAATGGTTAAACAAGAAGTCAACGCAAAAAAACAAATAAAAATAAGAAAGAAAACACGCATAAGTTGTTGAATTAAATGAGTTTATAAGAAGTACTATTCTCGGTTCTTTAAGACCAATAAAGGAATGGTACAATAAAAATCTTTTTTGTAGACCACATCCGACTCCCATAGCTTTTCAAAAAAACCACGTTCCCGTTTAAACACGACCAATAAATCAGGTTGATAAGCATGAAAATGTTCCAAAACTCCCTGATAAACGGTACCATTTTTTGAAAACTTTAAGCCCTCTGAGCGGGAAGTAAACGCGTCACTCAAACGATGATTTTTGTGCGTGAAACCAGGGACACGAACCAATAACAAATTTAATTTTGCCTTAAAATGATCTTGAAACTGGGTCAGAGCGGTCAAGGTACTGTTTTCCTTTACTTGACCATCTTTAAAAGCCAGTAGGATTTTTGAAGGAGGGTCAAAAGTGGTTTTCGAAGGAGTCACTAATACTGGGATACTTGTTCTTTTGATAACACTCCCTGCGATTCGTCCTAAAAATTTTTCATTATCAATATCGTTATTCAATGGAGCAACAACAATTAAGTCTAAACCAATCGATTTTTGAAGATCTTCAATCGTTCCAATCAAATCGCGTTCACTTCTAACGATTTTAATTGCTTTTGCTTGGTCACCTAGATCAGAGACCATCTGTACAATACGGTGGTAATTTTCGTCATCCAGTCGAGCCTTAATATTTACCAGACTGGTCTTACTTGTATGGGTGGGATAGGCGTCAATAGCATATACGGTACTTCCAAACTCTTTTGAAAGTGATAATGCATAACGAAGCGTTGTCAAAGCATGTTTAGAAACACCAATGGGGACAAGTATGTTTTTCATTAATTGTTTTTTACAAAATTAGTAAACCCAGAAGAAGTAAAGATTAAAATTATGCTAAATTAGGAAAATGATCCGTAAAGCAACATTAGAAGACCTCGACCGCATCAAATCCATAACGGAAGCATGTGCAGAAGATATGATTTCTAGGGGCATTTATCAATGGAACGAAAACTACCCTTCCAAAGCAGTTTTTAAACAAGACATTCTAAAAGAGGAACTCTATGTCTTAGAGATTGAAAAAAAGGTCAATGCATGCATCATGTTTTCAGACACCATGGATGAAGTGTATCGACCTGTAAAATGGGTTACTGCAAACAGAAAAAACCTCTACGTGCATCGACTTGCTGTCCATCCTACTTTTCAAAAACAGAAATACGGACAAAAATTGATGGCCTATGCCGAGCAGTTCGCTCTTAACAACCACTATCAATCGATTCGTCTGGATACCTTTAGCCAAAATAAAAGCAACCAACGTTTTTATGAAACAAGAGGTTTTCAACGCTTAGGCACCATCTACTTTCCTCAGCAAAGTAAGCACCCCTTTTACTGCTACGAAAAAATTTTACTTCCATCCTAGAATGTGTACTTTTACACCGAAATGAAAGGAACAATTGAAACCCGTATTGATCAGCAGCAAGCCCATATTCGTTTTGAACATCCGGCGGGCAATTCGTTGCCCAGTGCCTTGTTAAAAGAAATGAGTGCAGCACTTCAAAAAGCGGATCAAAACCCAGCAGTCAAAGTCATCATTATTAGTAGTGCTGGAAAAGGTGCTTTTTGTGGAGGCGCCTCCCTTACTGAATTAAAAACACTCCAAGAAAGAGTCCAAGCAGAACAATTCTTTATGGGTTTTGCCACCCTGATCAACACACTCCGACAACTGAGCAAATTTGTAATCGCCCGAGTACATGGAAAAATTGTAGGTGGAGGGGTCGGTTTGGTTGCTGCTTGTGATTATGCCATTGCTCAAAACACGGCCTCCGTCAAACTCTCTGAGCTTTCTATTGGCTTAGGACCCTATGTGATCGAACCAGCTGTAAGTAGGAAAATAGGTGGCAATGCTTTTGCCCAACTCTCTCTAGAAGCCCATACATGGAAATCGGCTTTATGGGGACTTGAAAAAGGACTGTATGCGAAAGTCGTTGAAAACACTTCTGAACTGGATCAAGAAGTAAATGTCATGGCCAATCAACTGGCTGGATACGATGCCTTGGCAACAAAAACCCTCCGAGAATTGCATTGGAAAGATACCGCACACTGGGAGGAATTGTTAGTTCTGAATGCAAAAATCACTGGAAACTTAGCCTTGGGAAAAGCCACCCAACAAATTTTAAAATCTTTATAAATTTATGGAGCAACCCATACGCATCACCAAAATATTTAAGTTTGAATCGGGTCATGCCTTATTCGGTTATGACGGATTGTGTAAAAACGTTCACGGACATAGCTATAAACTCCATGTTACCTTAATTGGAATTCCTATTCAAGATTCACAACACAACAAATACGGAATGGTGATGGATTTTGGAGACCTTAAAAAAATCGTCAACAACCTTATTGTAAAACCCTTTGATCACGCCACTATTTTAAATGTAGCATCCCCGCACCGAGAACTGGCGGATACCATGGAAAAAGGAGGGCATAAAATTCAACGTGTTGATTATCAACCCACAAGTGAGATGATGTTGGTAGATTTTGCTGCTAAAATTCAAAAAGAATTGCCCAATAATTTAAGCCTACATTCCCTAAAACTTCAAGAAACAGAAACCTGTTATGCGGAATGGTTCGCCTCAGATTCAGTCCATTAAAACCCTAAAGCATCCAAATCCGTTTTGCTTGATGTTTTTGTTTGTTGATTCCCTGAATTCAATTCCTCACAATCAATGGGAATCGATAAGTTTTCAGGAACGGTAAAATCCTCTTTGGAAACACCCAGTTCTGGAAGTTCATAAACAGATTTCATATAAAGTGCCCAAATGGGTAAGGCCATAGTGGCCCCTTGTCCAAAAGCAATGTCTTTAAAATGAATGGATCGGTCTTCACCACCAACCCAAACCCCACTGACTAAATTGGGAACCATTCCCATAAACCAACCATCACTTTGATTTTGAGTAGTACCCGTTTTACCTGCAATTGCATTTTCAAAAATATACGGATAGCCCGTCACTATATTTCGATAGATAAAATTCGTTTTCTCTAAGCCAGCATGCCGTAAACGAGCTCCTGAGCCCCCTTCTGTAACCCCCTCCATTAAATTGGTGGTCACATAGGCCGCTTCTTGACTCAAAACATCCTGAATTTCTGGAATTACTTCAAACAGAGGGGTTCCATTTTTATCCTCAATTCGTGTAATCATTATTGGTTTTACGTAGATCCCTTGGTTGACAAAGGTGCTATAAGAACCCACCATTTCGAATAAACTAATATCTGGAGTTCCCAAAGCAATTGATGGAACTGCGGGGAGGTTTGAAGTAATCCCCATTTTTTTTGCCAAATCAATCACAGGCTGTGGACCCACCATATCCATCAAACGGGCACTAACACTGTTGACGGAATTGGCCAAGGCATTTTTTAAAGTACGGGTTTGTCCGTAGCGATCTCCCGAATTTTTTGGACACCAAGCTTGAACATTCCCAAATTTCATCGGTTCAATACAAAACAAGGCATCAGGAAGTGAGTCACAAGGTGATAGTTTTAATTGATCAATAGCGGTGGCATATAAAAAAGGTTTAAACGTAGAGCCGATTTGGCGCCGTCCTTGTTTGACTTGATCGTATTGGAAATGCTTGTAATCAAATCCACCAACCCACGCTTTTACATGTCCCGATTGAGGTTCCATCGACATCATTGACGCTCGGAGGAAATGTTTGTAATAACGAATGGAGTCCATCGGTGTCATTAGAGTGTCTATTTCACCTTTCCAACTAAAGACCCGCATGGGTACTTCTTTATCAAATTCTGCTAAAATAGCCGCTTCTTCATATCCCGCATTTCGCATCTTTCGCCAACGTTCAGAACGATATGCCGTTCGGACCATTAAAGTGTCTATTTCCCCATCACGAAGCTCTAAAAAGGGGGCGGTAGGATTTACTTTTTTTCGATTCTGATAAAAGAACTCCTTTTGTAAGTTTTTCATATGCGTACTAACGGCGTTCTCGGCCATAGCCTGCATTCGAGAATCTATCGTTGTATAAATTCGAAGTCCATCACGATAAATATTATAATTTGTACCGTCCACCTTAGGGTTATTCTTAACCCATGTATGCATAAATTCTTGAAGGTAGGCTCGGAAGTAGGTCGCTAGTCCTTCCCTATGGGATTGTGGGGTGTACCGAATTTCCAAAGGTGCTTGTTTAAGGGAATCTAAACTAGCTTCGGTTATAAACCCATTGCGATACATTTGTTGAAACACAATATTTCGCCGTGTTTTGACCAGTTCTGGACGGCGTAATGGATTGTATAAAGAGGAATTTTTAAGCATCCCCACCAAGGTAGCGCATTCTTCAAGAGAGAGCGCTTCTGGAGTTTTATCAAAGTAAATCCGTGCAGCCGATTGAACCCCATCAGCGTTGTTGGTGAAATCATAAATGTTTAAATACATCGCAATGATTTCATTTTTAGTATATCGTCGTTCCAGTTTTACTGCCAGCACCCATTCTTTTACTTTTTGAAAAAGAGCTTCGCTGAGATTTCGGGAACGAACCCCAACAAAAAGTTGTCGAGCCAATTGCTGTGTAATGGTACTTGCCCCACCTTTTTTACTCAAATAAAAAATCGCCCGCATTGTTCCTTTCCAGTCAATTCCTGAATGGCTGTAGTAACGTTCGTCCTCAGTGGCAATTAGGGCGTCAACAAGATCCTTCGGAAGTTCATTAAATGATATCGGTGTTCTATTTTCTTCATAATAGAACTTCCCCAAAACCTCCCCATCGGAAGAAATAATTTGTGTCGCTAAATTCGTTTTTGGGTTTTCTAACTGCTGTAAGTCGGGCATTGTACCAAACCAACCTAAGCCAGAGCCCCAAAATAACAAAACAATCGAAAGTAAGCCCGTCGAAAACAGTATCCAAAAGCTGCGTATAAAATACCACGAAAAGGGATGTTTAAAAAACGTTTTTTTTGTTTGTGTTGTCATTATTTAAGCTGTTGTACTGGTTCCAATTCAATTCCCAAAGCGACAACACCCTCTAGGGTAGGAATGCCTTCCACAGCCGCATTTTTTCGCATCGCCTGATTTAGGGTAAGGGTATAGTTGCCTTCAGCTGGAAATTGAAACCCTTCCTTCCACCATAATTTACTTTCTTTAACGTTGAGAAATCCTTTACCCAACCAACGACCGTCAGGAGCTGCTACGGCATATTCTAAAGTGTCTCTTAAAACCACTAGCCCCTCATTTTCCAAACTTGCGATCATAAAAATATTGGAATACAAATAAGCATCATCATTACGTAGATATAAATACACGTTGAATTCATCAATGGAATTCGTGATTTTTGGAAGATTAAAAACAAGCTTTTGATCATTTGGCCAACCGTTCTCCAAATTGACATAGTCTCTATAAACAGTTTGCTCCTGACATCCCCAAAGCAAGCCTGCCAAAATGAAAAAGAACCTATGCATTTTTCGATTTTTGTTTTTTAGCATTCCGCCATTGATTGTTTTTTCGTTTGTTAGGTCTTTTTGTATTCTTGCGATCAAAACGATTCAAATTGTCCTGACCTACTACATTTTCAAGCAAGGCCACTTCTGGTTTTACGACAACTTCCTCCTCAATAAATTCTTCTAAACTAGCCACTGGTTCTTTAGCCCTGTTTTTGGCAATAATTATTTTAACCGTTTCCGTAGGAAGCTTATGCCAGGTCATCCATTCATTTTTATAGCAATACCACATAACCCCTTTGAAAATGTCAATTTTTTGACAGATGGCAATCCCCTTTTCGGTATGAAGTTTTGTTTCTGTTCGAGGAAAGTTTTTTAATGCCGATCGATAAGCATCCAACTCATAGTTTAAACAACATTTTAATTTTCCACACTGTCCTGAAAGCTTCTGAGGGTTTAAGGAGAGTTGTTGATACCTTGCAGCTCCTGTAGAAACTGATCTAAAATCCGTCAACCAAGTTGAACAACACAATTCCCGACCACAAGAACCAATGCCACCCAAGCGAGAAGCTTCTTGACGAAGACCTATCTGTCGCATTTCAATTCGTATGGAAAAAGCCTGTGCCATATCCTTAATCAACTGACGAAAGTCAATCCTACTTTCAGCGGTATAATAGAAGGTGGCTTTTTTCCCATCCCCCTGAAATTCAACATCAGAAATTTTCATTTCCAATCGAAGAGCAATTGCCAATTCTCTGGCTCTTTTTTGTACTTCTTTTTCTCGTTCTCGTGCAGCAATCCACACCTCAATTTCCTGTTGGCTAGCTTTTCTTAAAACTGTTCCAATCTGATCTCCGTCTTCTTTAATCTTTTTGCGTTTCATTTGTAAACGCACTAATTCGCCTGTTAAAGTAATCATTCCAAGGTCATGCCCTTTTTCTACTTCTGTAATGACTAAATCACCTACAGCAGGAGTCATCCCCTCTGGGAAGCGATAAAATCCTTTTCGACTATTTTTAAAACGAACTTCGATATATGGAAAATGGCGGTGTCCCTCGGGTAACTTCATATTAGAAAGCCAATCAAAAACGGTAAGTTTATTGCAACTGTCCGTACCACAGGTACCATTGCTTTTACACCCTCGCGGTTGACCATTACTTGTATTCGAACAGCTTGCACAGCCCATAGATATTGTTGTATTTATCTGATTTTAAAGATAGGACGATTTCCTAATTTAAAATCTTAATTAATGTTTAAATTTTAAAACTTCCGAACGCCCTTTTTTAAATATTTTATTGCTGTTATGCAGCCCTTTACGACGTTTTTTTTGTTCTTCTTCGGGTAAATTGACAATCGTTTTACAAGCCTCCGAACAACATTCTTGCATTTTTTCCCGACAAGTCTCGCATTGAATGAACAGTAAATGACAGGCTTCATTGATACAATTCACATGGGTGTCACATGGAGTCCCACATTGATGACAATGGGAGATAATATCTTCTGAAATTCGTTCTCCCCTTCGTTCGTCAAAAACAAAGTTTTTACCTTTAAATTTATTTTCTATTCCTTGTGCTTTCACCTGCTTGGCATATTCGATAATACCCCCTTCCAACTGAAAGACATTCTTAAAACCTTTGTGTTTAAAATACGCACTCGCCTTTTCACAGCGAATTCCTCCAGTACAATACATCAATAGATTTTTGTCCTCTTTATGTTCTTGTAAATCCTTTTCAATAATTGGAAGGGATTCACGAAACGTATCAACATCTGGGGTTACCGCCCCCTGAAAATGCCCGATTTCACTTTCATAATGATTGCGCATATCAACACATATGGTGTTGTCGTTGGAAAGTAAATTATTAAATTCCGTTGCATTCACGTGGGTTCCTTTTTGTGTCACATCAAAAGTATTATCGTCCAAGCCATCGGCCACAATTTTTGATCGTACTTTAATGGTAAGTTTTAAAAAGGATTGATTATCGTGCTCCACCGCAATATTTAAACGTACATTTTCCAAAAAAACAATACTATCAATATGTGCTTTTAAAACAGCAAAATTGACTGCTGGAACAGACAACTGTGCATTAATACCTTCATTGGCTACATAAATTCGACCAAGAACATCCAAAGGGTTCCAGTGAAGAAATAAATAGTCACGAAACAGTTGAGGGTTTCCAATGTTGTGGTACTGATAGAACGAAAGGGTCAGGCGATCTTTACCGGCTTGTTCAATAAGAACACGTCGTTCTTCAGCACTTAGTTTGTTGTACAGTTGCATGCTATAAACATTTAAAGTGATGACTTTGCAAATTTAAGGAAATTGATTGGTAAGTTCCTTAAAAGGAATTAGATAAGCGATTCTCATCGGAAAAAACCTTGGATTTTAAAATAGTTTACAAAAAAACCATTACACCGGCACTTAAAACCAAATCGTTCACCCCACCATTGGGATGCTTTAGTCCTGCATTGCTGATATGACGAAAACCAGGCCTTAAATCCAAATAAATACGATTATAAATCTTTAAATTCAGTCCAACAAAAAAGTTGTCCGAAAAAATAAAGCCTTCCGATTGTCGTTGTGGAGTCCCGGAAACATAATGCGGACCAGAAGAAATTAAGAAATATAAACTCAAGTGGTCTCGAAAAAAGTTTTTCCGAATCAATACACCAACATTGACACCAAACTCAAATCCTTTGACCTCCGACAAATCACTATCAACATGTTTAAAACGTGTTCGGTTGATTTGCGGTTGTACCAAAAGGTCTAAACCCCAGCTATTTCGCCGTAAAAAAGCGTAGTAATACTGTAATTGAAGAAACAAGACTTGATAGTCATAGGTAACGCTCAATCCCGGAGAATTGACATCTTTCCCTTGACCTTCAAGATACCCTAGCATAGGCACCCTATGATCTGGATGAAGGTCATTAACTAACTGCTCAAAATTTTGTCCACCATACCCTACGATAAATCCCATACGATGTTTGGAGGAAAGAAAAAAATTATTGTTTTCCCCTTGAGCAGATACAATGGGGATAAATAATAGAAATGCGATGACTAATTTCAATGACTTAGATTTGGAGGGTTGATTGTATAAATCTAACCCCTCAAATATTCTAAACCAAAACCTCAGCTGTTTTTTTAGTGCATCATTCCAAATGATTGGGTTTTGCCCCCACCAAAAGCAATTCGGTTTGGCGACCATTGACATAGCGGAACCCGTTTTCACCATAAAAGCCAGCCTCTTCTAGCATGACCCGTATTTCCTTTTTCCAAGCTTCAATATACACTTTCGTATTGAGCTCAATAGCATAAACCGTGTTGGGTTGTAGTGGGTGTTCTCCAGAACCAGGAATGCCCTCTTGAGCGTCCCACATCCCAAAAGTTGTTCCAGCAGAATGTCCGAAAAGTCCTAAAGGGTGTGTATAAATTTGTGGTTTTAAACCTTCTGCAAAACCTGCATCAAGCGCTTTTTTTAAAGTTTCATTCCCAGTTTGCCCCGTAACAAAATTATCGGTTAGTAAATCTTGAACACGGTTACCCGCTGTTAAAGCGTCTTGTAAAAATTTGGGTGCCGCTGTTTCCCCCGGTTTTAATACATAAGCCAGCTCTTGACAGTCCGTGTTTAAGGTCAAGTAGGAAATTCCAAAATCACAATGAATCAGATCCCCTGGGAGAATAGTATCAAATTTGGACAGCCCGTCAAAAGCGTATAGGTCACTCCCCCCCGAACGCTGAACATCAACTGTTGGGTGAAACCAGGTATCCAATCCCAAGGCATTCACTTTTTCACGAAGCCACCAAACCACGTCCTCCGTAGTTGTCGCTCCAGGAGTAATCACTGCTGATGAAAAGGCTTCTTCAATAATGTTATGGGTGATTTCCACCAGTTGACTGTAGAGCATCATTTCTTGGGTCGTACGGGTTTCTATCCAAGAAACTGCCAAGGGTTCTGAAGAGACCACACGCGATTTAAATTTTGAGGGAAGGACCGCCATCAAGCCTTCGTAATCTGTATTTACCAATCCGTCAGCCAAAGCAAAATCCTCGGAGATATTCACCCCGATGGTTTTAGGGTTTTTACTTGCGACATAGTCCGCTAAAGCCTGCCACTGGTTGGGCTGCTTTTCTTTATCCCAAATGGAACGGATATTCTTTCCAAAAGCATAACGCGTAATGGCAACAGCATCGGACTCTCCAGCCGCATTTCGCGAAAAAACTAAAATAGTACGGCGCCGTGCATTCAGCCAAGTTGGTGGTAATAAGGTTTTTACAATCGGATCTTCGTTGTATTCTCGTGTAATCAAAATCCACATGTCCATTTGATGTTGTTCCATCAATTGAGGCAAGAGATTTTCCAAACGGTCCTTTTGAATCCGTTCAATCACTGCTGCACGTTCCCTTAGGGGAAGAATGTTTTGGGCATTGGCTAAAGTAGTGACAAGAAAAAAGAGTACAAACAACTGTTTCATGGTGTGTGAATTTTTAGTTTTTGAAAGATACTTAATAATTTATAAGATGAGATACTCCTCGAAGGACAAGGAGATAATACTGTTTTTAGTGTGTGGCCTAAAATTGTCCAAGGGAATAATAAAATTTGTTAATAATGCAAGGGCTTTTGATGGAAAACCAATCATTAGAAATACTAATTTAGCAAAAAAGAGGAATTATGGCAGATCAAAAATCCGATAAGTTAAAAGCGTTAGAACTCACATTAAGTAAATTAGATAAGACCTACGGCAAAGGTACCGTCATGAAATTGGGGGACGAAGCCATTGAAGAAGTAGAATCTATTTCATCGGGTTCTCTTGGACTAGACATTGCCTTGGGTGTAGGCGGCTACCCTCGGGGTCGCGTAATTGAAATTTATGGTCCAGAATCTTCTGGGAAAACAACCCTGACCTTACATGCCATTGCAGAATGTCAAAAAGCAGGTGGCATTGCTGCCTTTATAGATGCTGAACATGCTTTTGATCGTTTTTATGCTGAAAAATTAGGGATTGATGTAGGGGAATTGATCATTTCTCAGCCTGATCATGGGGAACAAGCCTTGGAAATTGCCGATAACCTGATCCGTTCAGGTGCTGTAGATATTGTAGTTGTGGATTCCGTGGCTGCACTAACCCCAAAAAGTGAAATTGAAGGGGAAATGGGAGATTCTAAAATGGGACTCCATGCCCGATTAATGTCTCAAGCCCTTCGAAAGCTAACGGGGTCTATAAGTAAGACAAACTGTACTGTTTTCTTTATCAATCAACTTCGAGAAAAAATTGGTGTTATGTTTGGAAACCCAGAGACAACTACTGGAGGAAATGCCTTAAAATTTTATGCTTCTGTACGTCTAGATATTCGACGATCCACACAAATTAAAAGTGCTGATGCCGAAGTATTAGGAAATAAAACAAAAGTGAAAGTGGTTAAAAACAAAGTGGCTCCTCCATTTAGAACCACCGAATTTGATATCATGTACGGAGAAGGAATTTCAAAGCTTGGAGAAATCATTGACCTTGGGGTGAATTATGAAATCATCAAAAAAAGTGGTTCTTGGTTTAGCTATGGCGAAACCAAATTAGGACAAGGGCGTGATGGTGTAAAAAAACTATTGATCGACAACCCAGAACTTATGGAAGAACTGGAAGAAAAAATAGTAGCCGCCTTAAAAATTATCAAAGAATAACCTTTAAATCGCTACCTTTTTCCAAACTTCAATGGCCTTAATTGCAGCTTGTTTAGGGTCGTTTAGCAGACGCTCATTAATTTTTGTAAACACCTTGTCGGATAGGTTCTGAACCTCCTCCATGTTATAGGGCATCGTAAGTATAGGTTCATGCATTTCTACCCGTAATACTCCCGGATAACCGTGAGTGGTGTACCAAGGATATTTTCGTTTACAATCTAAAAAAACCATAGGGACAATTGGAATCTGATGGTTTATAGCTAGCTTAAATGCACCTTGTTTAAAAGGGTTTAAAAGGATGGACTCATCCAAATAATTGACTTCTGGGAAAATACAAACACTATAGCCTTTTGCGACTACCTCATCTACCTGGGCATATACTGCAAAACGGCTATTGGGATCTGAACGATCCACCAAAATGGCAGCGCGCTTGTAAATTGAACCAAATAAAGGAATATCCCCCAGCTCCTTTTTCCCAACAAAAACAAACGGTTTTTTCCACATTCTAAACATTACCAAGATGTCTATATAACTGGCATGATTGGCCACCAACATATGGGTCTTGTCCCATTCAAAGGGGTGTTTAAGCACTGTTCTTTTTAGGTAGAACCCCATTCCAAAAAGAATAAAGGGAGCCCAAATATTCCTGGCAATCCAAAAAAGATAGGGATAGCCTTTCGGGATAATAACCAGGATAAATAATAGAGGAAATAAAATAAGTATAGGCACCATTGCCAAAATACCAAACCAAAGCCTCCAAAGGAAAAATGGAATGCGCCTAATCATAGCTATCATAAAAGCAAATATCGTAATTTCAACCTAAACTTCCTTATTCATTTTAAGGAGGAAAAAAAGTACCTTTACCGAAACTTTATTTCGATATGGCTAGAATTTTGACCGGAGTACAATCAACTGGAACGCCGCACCTAGGAAACTTATTGGGGGCTGTCCTTCCGGCAATTGAAATGTCCAAGTCTAACGACAATGATTCCTTTTTATTTATCGCAGATTTGCATTCGCTAACTCAAATAAAAAACGGAAAAACATTAAGAGAAAACACCTTTGCAACCGCAGCGGTTTGGCTGGCTTGTGGATTGGATATCAACAACACTCACTTCTATCGCCAAAGTGATATTAGTGAAGTCACGGAATTGGCTTGGTATTTAAGCTGTTTTTTTCCTTATCAACGGCTCACACTCGCTCACTCCTTTAAAGACAAATCCGAACAACTCTCCGATGTCAATGTTGGTCTTTTTTCCTATCCGATGTTGATGGCTGCCGATATTCTCTTGTATGATGCTAATATTGTTCCTGTTGGAAAAGATCAGTTGCAACACCTTGAAATCACCCGTGATGTCGCTTCAAGATTCAATCACCAACTAGGAGAAACCTTTGTCATTCCACAGGCGGAAGTCCAAAAAAAAGAACAATATATTCCCGGAACAGACGGTCAAAAAATGAGTAAATCCAAAAAAAATACGATTAATGTGTTTTTACCGGAAAAAAAATTACGGAAACAAGTCATGAGTATTCAAACGGATAGTACGCCTTTGGAAGACCCGAAAGATCCCGATCAATGTACGGTTTTCAGTCTTTACAGTTTAATCGCCTCTCCAATACAAACAGCAAGCTTACGTGAACAATATTTAAAAGGAGGAATGGGCTACGGTCATGCCAAACAGGCACTGTTTGAATGTATTTTGGAACGCTTTAAAGCAGAGCGTGAACGTTATGATTATTATCAACTACATCCCGAAGAAGTGCAAATTGCACTAACGAAAGGGGCTGAAAAAACACGTAAAGTTGCCCATGAAGTGTTATTACGTGTACGCGATAAAATCGGATATTAAATCCACTGAAAATATTTACCAGGAAGTGGTCGAACCAAGCCTTTCATTTCCAATTGCATTAGCAGGCTAGCCGTTCGACTGATGCTAAGTTGCCCTTGAAGAGCTAAAATATCTAGACTTTCTTGTTCTTTGTCTTTAAGTAAATGGTAAAGGCTTTTTTCTTCTTTGCTCAGTTGAACAAAGAGTTGTTTTTGAATGGCAGTCGTTGGTGGACGATCCATCCAACCCATTTGTTGGAGAAAGTCAGAAGGACTTGTTAAAAGCTGTGCTTTATTTTGAACTATCAACTGATGACAGCCTTGACTTTTTTTATCATTGACTCTTCCCGGAAGTGCAAAGATTTCTCGTCCATATTGATTAGCAAGGTCAGCGGTATTCATGCTGCCTCCTTTATGAGCGGTTTCTATGACAACGGTCACATGACTTAAACCAGCAATGATTCTATTTCGCCTCGGAAAATTATTGCGATCAAATGCTTCATGACGCATAAAATCAGTAACAAAACCACCACTATTTTCCATTGCCTGCATGTATTTTTTATGAGCCGTTGGATAAATTTTATCTAAACCATGCGCCAAACAAGCGACCGTTTCAAGACCATTTTTTAAGGCGGCACGGTGAGCAATAATATCAATTCCATAGGCAAAGCCAGATACGATAATTGGATTTATCGAGCGGATCTCTTCAATAAATTGTTCACAAAAATCCCGTCCATAAGGAGTGTTTTGGCGGGTTCCCACAATGCTGATAAGACGCCGATCGGGGAAGTGAATACGTCCTTTATAAAATAAAACAGCTGGAGCATCAGGACAAAAAGCAAGCGTAATGGGATAAGCTGGGGTTCCATAAAAAAGACATTGAATGTGCTGCTTTTCTATAAAAACCATCTCTTCCTTTACTTGAGACAGCCATTTTTTCCAATTTTTGAGCGCGTTAAGTTGTGCTTGTCCGATTCCCTCAATGGACAATAAACTTTGCCCCTCAGCAGAAAATATATTTTCTGCAGTACCACAATGTGTAATCAGTTTTTTTGCTCGAATGTTACCAATTCCAGGAATTAAACGAAGTAATAAGCAAGCTTGAAGGCGAGTCATTAGGGCTTTTTTTAGGTCTTCTAAAGATAAGTACTTTTTGTTTTGGAAAAATCTCTGTAAAATTTACTATTTTTGGGTGATGCAATTGTCACAATCCATACAACATCTTTTATTTGAGCACGAGTGTGTTACCATTCCCCGTTTTGGTGCATTTATAACGCGTTCAATTAATATCTCCATAAAAAACGATGTCTTTTATCCGCATCGGAAAGAAGTCACCTTCAATGCTCTTTTAGTCACCAATGATGGTATTCTTGCCCACTATTTTGCACAAAAAGAAAAAATAAGCTTTGAACAAGCCCTTCGATTGATCGATAAGGAAGTCAGTTCTTGGAGAAGAAAATTACAAACACAAGCCCTAATATTTCCGGGCGTAGGAGAAATTAGACTTAACGACTCTAGAAAAATGGAGTTTACCCCCTCCCACCAAATCAATTTCGACACAAAAGCATTTGGTCTTGAACTGTTTTCAAGAAGCCCCCAAATAATTAAATTACCCAACGACCCCAAATTTAACATACCTATGGACGATAAAGAAAAAGTAATGTTTACTCTCGACAACAAAGAGCCTAAAAAACAACCCCTTCTAAAATATGCTGCGATTGCTGTTCTTGGAATTGGACTGGTTAGTGCTATTTACTATTTTGGTGATCAATACGTTTTGGAACAACAAGCAAAACAAACAGAAATTGCTCAAAATAAAATCAAAGGAAAGATTCAAAATGCCACCTTTGATTTGGGTGCACTTGCACCAATTGAATTGGATATAAAAGCAAATGAAAGCAACGCCAAAAGTTCTTCTGGAACGAAATATTATAGTGTAATTGCTGGTTCCTTTCGATCAAAAAAGAATGCAGTTAACCTTCAACAAGATCTCATTTCACAGGGGTACTCTTCTGAAGTTATTTCCGTCAATGAAGATGGACTTTACCGAGTGGCCTATAGTCGTTTTACCTCAAAAAGGGAGGCAATTAATCTTCTGCTTTTTATTCGTAACGACCTCAAGGAAGATGCTTGGTATTTAATTGAAAGATAGGCTACATTTTGTAGATCCAATTCTTTGGGTTTTGTGCCTTTTGTTCAACAAAAACACAAAATTGCAAGTTGGTTTTGTTGGTGGTTTTATTCGTAAACACCTCGCCTATTACTTGTTTAGCTCGAATTTTGTCGCCCTTTTTCACGAATACCTTACCTAAATTTTTATACGCCGTGATATAATTTCCATGGCGAATTAAAACAATGGCATTACTTCCTTTGATCAATATTATGGACATTACTTCACCTTCAAAAACAGCGCGAACTTTTGCGTTGGGTGTTGTTGCAATGGTCACTCCATTACTTTGAATCATCGCTGTTTTTACAACTGGATGGGGTTGTTTCCCAAAACCTTGAATTACAAGACCTTTTTCCAAAGGCCACGGTAATCGCCCTTTATTGGCCTGAAAGTTGTCTGCAATAAGCTGTAATTCGGGAGTCAAACTAAATGCACTACTTCCTGTTTTCCCTGCCGCTTTGTTGGATGCAGCAATAGCTTCTTTAATCAATCGGTCAATTTCACGATCAATCGCTGCAGCTTTCTTTTGTTTACTACTAATTTCACCCGCTAAGGATTTTTCTTTGCGCCGCAAAACACGAATCATTTTTTCCTGCGATATTCGTTCTTTAGCCAATACCTCCTTAACCCTCTTATTCTCTTGTATTAAATCTAATTTTTGCGATTTTTGACTAATTAATGTTGCATTTAATTCTTGTAAAAGAACCGTCTTATCTGCTATAGCCTTCCCTTGTTTTTTTCGAAAACTAGCATATTGCTTCATGTATTGTATCCGTTTATACGCTTGAAGAAAATTTTCGGAAGAAAACAAAAAAAGTAATCGATTTTCAGAGGATTTACTTAAATAAGCACTTTGAATCATTTTTGCATAATCGGCTTGTAAAACTTTTAGCTCTTCTCGTTGACTTTCAATGGTTCGTTGGTTGATGTTGATACGTTGGGTCAGTAAGTTTACTTGTTCATTGTTGACCCGAATTAGTGATTGTCGTCGGTTGAGTTTTAAATTAAGGTCTTCCACCTCAGACAGCGCACTTTTCTTTTTTTTTACATTGGAATATAATAATTTATTAATCTGTTGAATCTCATTCTGGAGCCGCTTTCGTTGTTCTTCAAGGACCTGCTGACGCTTTTCATAGGATTGTGCCGTACTTACCCCATAGCTAAAAGCAAACAGAAAGAAAAAAAAGAACTTTAAGCGCATTAGATTTCAATTTTCTTATACCCTTTAGGTATGTCAAAAGGAGTGTTTAAGTTGGAGGGTAAATCTACACGGGTGTACTCAAGCAAGAGTTTGGTCAGTTTTTTACCATCAAAAAAGGAGATTTCAACAGATAGAGGGAAGTTCTTACCTTGAACACGCTGATGATCAAGATATTTTATGCTTAAGGTTTTGGAAGATCCTGGAAGGACCACCCGTTGTTCTTTGAGAAGGAAGGATTCCGGATCAAAGAAAAATACAGGTCTCAAATTCGACTTGGTCAATTCAGGCATTAATAAATAATAATCCGGATTAGAGATTTGTTGCCAACGTCCTTTAGAAGGATCTAATAGCGGATTTCCCAGCAACAAATTCTTTATATCATCATATCCAAAGTCGGTATCAAACAAGGAATTAATGAGTGCGTAGTCCCCTTCAAAATACCGTTTTTGGAATTTTTCATAAAAAGCAACTTCATTGGGTTTTAACAATAATTTTGCAATAGGAACCAACATTGTTGCACTCATCCAAATGGATTTTTGATTGTTCATTCGTAATTGAAGAATGACTTGTTGTCTGTTTTTTTGATCATCGTACGTGGCACGAATTCGAGCACGTAGGTTCGTAATCGTTGGTTGTTGTGCACTAATTTCTTTGGCCAAACCCGCCAAATCTACATTGGCTACAGGGGCTTTTGTTGGAAGTACCGGTACAGTTTTACAGGCAGCGAACAAACTAATAAGGGTAAAAAGTTGAACAGTTTTTTTTATCATGTACGGTTTTCTTTATCTATTTTAATTCTGAATAATCCCCAAGACTGATTGTTGTAAAACTACCATTAAAACGAACATAATTACCAATCATTGCTTTTTTAAGCGATCCATTTTCAATTTTTGAATGGTTTTGAATGATACTGTCTTCAATTTGGGTGTTGTAAACTTCCGTATAAGCTCCAATGGAGACATTAGGTCCAACGGTAGAATTGACCAAGCGAACCCCTTCGCCAATGGCACAAGGCGGGATAATAGTACTGTTCTCTAAAACAACACTTTCGGCAATCAAAGGCTGTTGTTCTTCCGCTAAGATTCCCAATAACTTACTGTTTGTTTCTACGGTTATTTCGGGATTCCCGCAATCCATCCAGTGCGCTACTTTTCCTGGTTTAAATTGATAGCCTTCTTCCATCATGGCGAGGATACCATGGTTTATTTGATATTCTTCTCCAGGTTGTAGTTGCTGTTGAACAACCTTTTCGAGTTTTTCTTTTAATACTTCGATGGCTTTAAAGTAATAAATGCCTATCACAGCCAAATCAGAGACAAAGTCTTGAGGTTTTTCAACCAGCTGAACAATGTTTTCTTTTTCATCAAGAGCCACCACACCATAGTTTTGGGGGTGTTTTACTTTATTGACCCAAATAACACTATCAGCCTCAGGATCCAATTCCAAATTTGCCCTAATCAAGGTATCTGCATAAGCCACAACAGCAGGGCCAGAAAGAGACGGCGCTGCACACATAATAGCATGTCCAGTTCCCAAAGGTTCTAATTGTCGGTAAATCGTCCCTTTAGCCCCAAGGCTTTCTGCCAACTCCAATAAGGATGTGGCAATCGTTTCTCCAAAAAAAGCAGGGTCACCCAAAACAAAGGCTACTTCTGTGATGGGTTGCTTTACTACTCGGGCAATTTCACGAACTAACTGATGCACAATGGGTATTCCTGCAACGGGAATTAAAGGTTTTGGGATGGTAAGGGTGTGAGGCCTTAAACGCGATCCACGACCTGCCATAGGTACAACGATTTTCATATATTTAGTCTTGATTTACTACTGTTTTCCTGTACTTCCAAAACCTGAAGCTCCACGTCCTGTGGCCTCCAATTTTTTTACAGCCTGCCAACTAATCTGGGTATATTGCGCCACCACTAATTGGGCAATACGCTCACCAGGATGAATGGTTACATCCTCCTTGGATAAGTTAATCAAAATGACTCCAATATCACCACGATAGTCTGCGTCAATCGTACCTGGACTATTTAGAACCGTAACACCAAACTTTGCGGCTAGACCACTGCGTGGGCGAACTTGTGCTTCGTAACCTTCTGGGAGGGCAATAGATAAACCGGTGGGAATTATTTGCCGCTCCATGGGGGACAGAATAATTTCTTGATCAATATTTGCTCGTAAGTCCAAGCCAGCTGATTGTCGGCTTGCGTATTCTGGAAGTTCGTTTTTACTGGAATTGATAACAGGTACTGTTAGCATACTTTTTATTTCAAAAGTACTAAAAAGAAAAGTCTTCCGCTATTGAATTGATCGGCTGTTAAAGAATATCAAAACGGACTCCCAAAGAAATATTATGTTGGGGAATCTTTTGATTTTTAAAAATAGGGCTAAGGTCGTATTTGGTGTAAATGGCTACATTAAAAACAGTCATATAGAAACTAATCCCATATACAAATTTATTCATGTTTAAATCTTCCCTTAGCTTTTGTTTTTCTCTACTTCCTTCCAAACGGTATTTAAGCTTTTGAAAACTATCGATTTGAAAACCTACATAGCCTCCTAAACCCAATATGATTGGATAATTATTTCGATGATAAACGTCTCCATCAATAGTCGTTCGCTTTTTATTTTGGGTATTTCCAAACTCAAAATGCAAGGGGAAAACTAGGTTGGTATTTAGTAATTTGGATTTAGTTAAAGGATAGTCAAAGTCAGCCAATTTTATTTGACTCCCTTCTTTTATAAAAAATTGGTTCCCATAAGGTTTTAAGCCATTGAATTGAAAAGAAAGTCCATATTTAATCCGAAAAAAATCTAACCGTTGGTGGACGTTAGAAGTCCATGCCCATCCCAACTCAAAAAAGCGAGAACCGATATACCGGTATTCGGCATCTTCAATGGAGGTATTTTTAGAAAATGCGTTGTTTAACCCAAAAGCAACCACAAGATCACTTGTGGTGTTCTTGTATGGATTATAAGGCCTTTTCCTTCTATTGCGTTTTATTTTGCAATACCAACAAGAGGAATCTATATCCGCTTCAACTTTTGGGTCGATCTCCGTTGACTGCTGTTCATCTTCTCCAACATTATGCAAAGCAGCAAGGGCTTTTTCTAAATAGTTAATCTCCTCTTTAATTTTTAGTAAGTCTGTTTCAATTGCGTCTAAATTATAACGATTGGCTTCCTCTCGTAAACGTTCTTTTTTTCTTAAACGGCGGTGAACCTTTTGAAGCTTCTTTGTTAATCGCTTCTTCTCTAACCTATGTATCCGGTCATCAAATCGGTTTCTTTCCTCAACATCAATATGATTTTCCTTATGTTGTGAAATCCCAAATATTGGATTGAGCAAGATGACGAAATAAAAAATATAAAATAGGGGGCTGATTCTCATGGGGTTTTTTCTTGGCTAAAATCTTTATTAATATAATCATTTAATTTTTCCGAGACCTACTCTTTAGGGCATGGCTCTCCTTTTACGGACATATTTAAATGGATATTCTTTCTCACTGGCTGGAAAGCCTTTTTATAATGCAAATCGATCTAAGTGTTTTTTAAACATTGAAAATTGAAATGGAGCTTTTGTAGCCTATATAAATATACTAAAGCCCGAATAAAACAACCAAATCAAGCCAAAGATCTTGTATTATTAAAGATCAAAACAACGCAGCGCTTCTTTATAAAAAGTATCAAAATCAAAATCATTTTGATTCCCACTCAAAACGACAAAAACCAATTCTTTTGAAGGAATAATTAAAACACGCTGCCCGCCATAACCGTTTTCAAAATAAGCGTCATGGGGGACACTTGGCATTGGGTCGCCTTGTGAATTAACCCAAAGTTGAGCCCCATACTTTCCATCGGATTTTTTAGCTGAAGTGGTACTGTAGTCCACCCATTCAGGACTAAAGATTTGTTGACCAAACCAATGGCCTCTATACAGATACAGCAAGCCAAAACGGGTCCAGTCTCGGGCAGTTGCCCACCCATAAGAAGACAAGACATGATGTCCACTTGGATCCAATTCAATAAGCGCACTTTTCATTCCAATAGGAAGAAAAAGACTGTCATATGGAAAAGTAAGATAATCTGAATAGTCCTTAAACTTTGTCCGTAAAATTCCAGACAAAATATTGGATGTTCCAGAGGAATATACCCATTCTTCGTCTGGCTTTTTGATAGCTTTGGATTGTAGTGCATACTTCGAGAAATCTTTTTCCAAAAAAAGCATTCGGGTAACATTGGACAGTCTAGTATAGCTTTCATCCCAATCAAGTCCGCTACTCATTTGCAATAAATTACTATATGTAATTTCCTTTCTTTGATCATCCTGCCAACTTTTTATCCCCGTGGTCTCATCTATAGATAGGATCCCGTTTTTTGCCAAAATGCCATAGAGCGCATTTCCCATGGATTTTGTCATCGACCAACCCAAAAGGCGGGTGTTTTCATTAACTCCTTGATTGTATTGTTCTGCAAGCAGAAAGTCTTTATAAGCAACTGTAATGGCGAAAATCTTGGGGTTGGAATGTAAGGTATTACTGATAAGTGTATTAAGTTGATCTATAGCGATATTTGGGGGAATAGCCTCCTTTAATTGATCCCCTTGGGGCCAGAATTGTTTTGTGTTTTCTTCTCGGACTTCTTCTGAATTCATTTGAGAATGCACCTCTTGGGGAAAGTTTGATTTTCCGACTAAACAGCCACAACTTGGTCCATTTTCATAATAAACAGCTTTTTGTTTTGCCCAACCAAAAAAGGAAGCTTCCACTTCTTTTCGCTCATGATCAATCGAAGTACGTACCATTTTAAGTAAAAAATCATTCCGTACACTATTAATGTTTTTGGTTGTAAGGTCTGAAATAAAGATTGCTGAACAGGTGTATTTTGCCGTAAAACCCGTTGCGATTTTTAGGGATGGTTTTAGGTAGGTAAACCAAAAAATAATCACCCCTAAAACGAAAACAATAAAAATATATTTTTTCATTTTTTAAAGAATATTATGGAATGGAATGTTGTATTGATCAAGGAATTAGATAGTAGGTTTAAATAAAAAATCATCCTGCCTATTGTAAAGGTACTCAAATTCAGTAATCTGCAAGAAGTACTGATACATGTTTGTCAATAGTACCCGCTAAATACACCCATTAGAACCTAAAATAGATTCATAAAATTATAGTACATTTATTTATGATAAATACTAAGGAATAATTATTGGCGCGTATTGAAAAAAGTTCTTTTGAATTTTATTCCAGCTTTGATTGGTAGTTAAAGTTTTACTGTTGTCTTTTTCATCATGAATAAAACGTTTTTTTTACTTAAAAAGCTTATTTGGAGTGGTCATTTACTGCTCCCAATGACCTTAGTGAAAACCTCTTTAGTCGAAAAAAAAATAAACCATCTTTAATTCCCCTAATCAATGAAATCAACGCTTAGCTTTTTTTCTCTTTGTGTTATACTACTGTTACAGTATGCCTGCCAAGAACCCCCTCAATCCAAAGACTTAAGCAAACCCCCTAATATTATCTTTATCATGTCTGATGACCATGCGGTTAGTGCGGTAAGTGCTTATAAGGATTGGCTGTCGCAAGCTGCACCAACCCCTAATATTGATCGTATTGCAAAGGAAGGAATGCTGATGCATGCTGCTTACAATACCAACAGCATCTGTGGACCAAGTCGTGCAGCTATTCTTACCGGTAAATACAGCCATATTAACGGTTTTTTTAAAAATGAAAGTGGGGGAGATTTTGATGGGAGTCAAGAAACGTTCCCGAAAATGTTTCAACGTGGAGGCTACCAAACTGCTGTCATTGGAAAATGGCATTTGGGAACAGCCCCAACGGGATTTGATTATTCTAAAGTAATGGTCAATCACGGTGGACAAGGCACCTACTTCAATCCTGTTTTTGTTGAAAATGGTAAAGATACTCTTGTGGAAACCAAAAGACATTCCACTGCTCAAATTGCTCATGATGCATTAAAATGGCTAAAGACAGGGAGAGACTACGAAAAGCCCTTTATGATGATGTATCAATTTAAAGCCCCCCACCGACCTTGGACGCCCAATCCAAAGTTTGATTATCTTTTTTCAAGAGATTTACCGCTGCCCGAAACCTTTAATGATGACTATAGTGGCCGTTTAGCAGCTTCCCAAAATATGTTGGAAATTGAAAACCATATGAACCGTCGCGACTTAAAAGTACCTCCACCACCAGGGCTAAGTCAAAAGGAAGAAAATGAATACTACCGCTATGGGAATAATGGGGAGTTTTGGACTCCCAACGATACCCTTCAAGGTGCGGAGCTCAAATACTGGAAGTATCAACGTTATATCAAAGATTATCTTCGATGTGTGGCGGGTGTTGATCATGCTGTAGGAGAAGTTCTCGACTATTTAAGGGACAATGGCTTAGAAGAAAACACCATTGTAGTATACACCTCCGACCAAGGGTTCTACCTAGGCGAACACGGCTGGTTTGACAAACGTTGGATGTATGAACCTTCGTTCCGAATGCCTCTTTTAATTAAGTATCCCAAAAAAATTAAAGCAGGTAGTCACAACGAAAATTTAGTACTCAATATCGATTTTGCCCCCACTCTTTTAGATTTGGCCAATTTAGATATTCCCGAAGAAATTCAAGGAGAAAGTTTTAAAAATCAATTGTTTGATGAAGCGTACACCCCCAGAGATGCCATCTATTATCATTATTATGAATTTCCATATTGGCATAAAGTGCAACCCCATTATGGTATCAGAACAAAAAAATACAAATTGATCCATTATTATTACAGTATGGATGAATGGGAGTTGTTTGATCTAGAAAACGATAAAAACGAAATGAATAACCTCTACGGAGATCCAGACTATCAACAAGTTGTCACCGCATTGAGAACCAACCTTGTAAAATTGCAGATCAAATACAAGGATGATATGACTTTGGAAGAAATGAAAGCCATGACGGATATCAAAATCCAACGGGTGTATCAAGAAAATAGTAGAAAATAAAATACATTCCCAAGCAGCAATTTTTAAGTTCCCCAACCTATTTGTGCTTATTCCTGCTACCAAAGCATTCTATTTTGTACAGCTAGTAAAATAGGGGACAAAGAAAAAATACGTTTTCTGATTTAAGAAATACTTTTCAACAAGGGTGTTTTTTCCCAATGTCGGCATTTGATCTCCTAGAAGAGAAAAAGCGTTAATTGGTTCTTTTTTTTTGGCGAAAAAACGGATATACGTTTTTCTATTGTTCTCCACCGTCCTCCCAAAAAACTGAAGTATCTCTTTAATAAGCACCTCCCAGAAAGTGTCTTCTAGGATTTTATGCTGATAACTACAGGATGGTCTATGCATAATAGAAGTAAGGAACAATACTCCAATTAAAACTATGGCCTAATGGAACAAAAACGTTTGTTTTGTCCCCTAACTCCTTCGTTCTTTTTATCGGCAAGTCCTTTCTATTCACTTGAATAAAAAGACTTGCCTTCAAGTATGTAAATACTTGTTTATTAATCCCTTATGTTGTTTACTATTAAGGGATGCTTTGCGTATAAATCTGCTCTTCAAAAGCCTTATAAAGACTGAAAGAAGCTTCGTCGTTAAATGGAAGGTATTGGGTGAAATAGACCAATGCCAGTTCCTTTTCTGGGTCAATGGTATAGTAGGAATTAAAGATTCCAGCCCAATAGCCTGCTCCTTGTGGTCGAATGCTTTCTTCTGGGTTACTTTCTATGGCCCAAGCCAAGCTAAAATTGTCTTTAGGATCAAGAAAGCTATAGGTTGTGTTATCGGTACTAACAATTTTACTTTCTACCGCTTCCCATTGGGTTGTAAAACCTTCCAATTGTGGTTGCATCATTGCAGTAACCGTTGCTTCTTGAAGTAAAGTAGCCCCTTTCCATGTTCCTTTGTTTAAAAGGCAAAGAAGAAAGGTAGCATAATCTTTTGCGGAGCTTTTTAAACCACCACCACCATAAAAACTTTTGGCTTCCGGTTGCCTCCGCCAAGTTAGGTCTTCTGTAATCTCGCCACTAATTGGGTCTTTAAGACCTACAGAAGCTTTGCGTTTCAACTGTTCCGGATTGAGATTAAATGCCGTACTGTTCATTCCTAAAGGTTGAAAAATATGGGTAGAAAAATAGCTTTCCAAATCTTGACCAGACAGGCGTTCTACCAAACGCCCAACAATTCCAAGGTTTCTTCCATACATCCACTGTGTTCCAGCTTCAAATACACGTCGTGGTTGGGTACCAAACGCCCAATCATAGGTTCCTTGGGCCACCACATCTGGTGCAGGCCAATACTCTTCTTCGATATTGTTATTTAAAGAGTTTGCTATCACCTTACTAGAAAACCAATACCCCAAACCTGAGGTATGGGTCAATAGTTGCCTAAGGGTAATTACATTTTCCGCTGGGTGTGTTTTACCCTCAGCGTCCAAGATGGGTAGGGCAGTTAATTCTGGCATCAAACGGTCAAGAGGTTCGTCTAGTGTCAGGAGCCCTTGTTCTACCAGTTGTAATATGGCCACCGTAGTGATAGCTTTGGTCATGGAAGCTATATCAAAAATGGTATTTTCATTGATGGGATCTGGTTGATCCCATTGTGCTGGACCAAAGCTAAAAAATTCCATATCGCCTTCTTTGGTGATTTTTCCCATCACCACTGCAGGGACTTTACTTTCTTTAAACTTTTGTTCTAGCTGTTGTGCCATGCTTTTGTCGACAGCTGTTTCTTGGCACGAGAAACAGAATAAAAGGCCTAATAATACTCCTAAGTACTTCATTGATGAATGGTTTTTATGGTTTAGTTTTCGTTTATAGTGTTTAGCGCTTGGTAGGTGGCTACTTTTAAATCACCTCTGAGGTTCCATGGAGAACTCATCAATTGAATCATGGAAACAACAACAATTTCTTCTACAGGGTCAATCCAAAAAACGGTTCCAGCAGCACCCCCCCAGTTATATTCCCCAGAGCTTCCTACAACTCCTTGTGCGGTGGCATCGGTCATGATTCCAAAACCTAGACCAAATCCAAAACCATCTCTCCCACTGTCTGGAGTAATGTTTTCTCCACTACCGCCTTTGGTGATACTGGCATCCAAATGGTTTTTGGTCATAAATTGAAGGGTTTTTGGTCCAATAATTCGTTGGCCATTTAATTCCCCTCCATTGCGAAGACATTCGGAAAACAGCATATAGTCCATTGCGGTGGAAACCAATCCCCCACCTCCAGAATACAGAGAGACGTCATAATAGTCGCTCATTGCACTGTCTTCTATTTGGGTAATCGTTACTGGCTTTTTAGTCTGATAATCAAAATAGTGATTGGGTAAAAAACGGTCTTTTTTATCTTGTGGAACTTCAAAGAAAGTATCCTTCATTCCCAAGGGTTTAAAGATGTGGTTGTAAAAATATTCTGCTAAATTTTCTCCTGATAGACGCTCCACAATTAGACCTGTAAGATCCACAGCAATGGAATAATGCCATTTTGATCCGGGTTCAAATTTTAAAGGGAGGGCAGCAATTTTTTCGGTAAAGTGATCCAAGTCGGTACTTTCCCACAATTTAGCGTCTCCATATTTCTGATCAACAGGATCTTTAGGATTAAATCCATAGGAAAATCCAGCCGTATGGGTCAACAACTGTTGCATGGTCATTTTCTTTTTTACTGGGACCAATTCTCCTTCTTCATTTAAATAATCAAGGGATTTAAGTTCTGGAATATACTTTTCTACAGGGTCATCTAAATGAAATTTACCTTGTTCATATAGTTGCATAGCTGCAATGGCTGTAATGGGTTTGGTCATGGAATAAATACGAAATAAATCGTCTTTTTTAACTGGCTTGGTGTCATCCATACTACGGCTACCAAAAGCATCAAAATAGACAATCTTTCCATTTCTAGCGACCATAGTAACAATACTAGCCACTCGGTCATTGTCTACATACGCTTGTGAAAGTTCGCTGATCCGCTGCAAACGGTCGGTTGACATCCCAACCTCTTCGGCGGGAACATTGGGTAATTGTGCGTTTAAGGTTCCTACTAGAAAAAGAGAAACGAAGGCATTAAAAATAATTTTCATCTGATTTTAGATTTAAATTTAAAATAGTGTATCGAGAGTTTTCAAAATATGGATAATAGTAAATGTATAAAAAAATCCATTGAGAAATATTTTCCTTTTCTACCTTTTGCCTAATTATTAATCCTTTAGGGGTTTTTATTTAAGGTTTTTTGATACGTTTTTATGGTTTGATTGGCTGTGGTTTTTGGGGAAAAATGGGCGGTGGCATAGGTGTATCCTTTACTCATCATCTGTTCTCTTAAAGAACTGTCAGAAAGCACGTTTGTTATTGCAGCCGCCCATGCTTTGGCATTGTGGGGGGCAATGTATTGGCTGTGGGGACCACCTGCCTCGGGTAGAGAGGAAGTTTTTGCAGCAATTACTGGGGTTTTACAAAGTAAAGCCTCTGCAACCGGCAACCCAAAACCTTCATACAGGGAGGGATATACTAAAAGTTCCGCATTTTGATAAAGACTTTTTAAAATGCGATTGTCTTTAAGGTTTTCAATCCAATAAACCATACTAGAAAGCCCTTGCTTTTGAATTAAGGCTTTTATCTTGTCTTTATATTTTTTCCCTTTGCCTACAATAACCAATGGGAGTTGGAAGTCTTTTTTTAAATAGGCATATGCCTCAATAATAATTTCAAGATTTTTACGTCGCTCCACCGTTCCAACAGAAAGTAGGAAGCGTGACGGGATTTTAAACTGTTGAAAGTCGCTGATGGAAGCAGCTTCTTCTTTTTCAAAAAATAGCGGGGAACAACTCTGGTAAACAACATCAATTTTATCTGCTTGAATTCCGTAAAACTTGATGATGTCTTTTTTGGTATGCTCACTAATGGCGATGATGCGATCGGCGGTTTTACAGCTGTGTTGACATTTGAGATTAAAAATCCATCGGTCTATCGGGGGATAGGTGTTGGGATAAACATTAAAAATCAAATCGTGGATGGTAACTATGGTCCGTATTGGCGTTTGTTGCATGTTTAATGGGATTTCATGGCTTAATCCATGATAGAGGTCCAGTTGGTCTTTTTTAAGTTGTTTAATCATAGAACACCACCTCCACCAACTTTTAAAACGGGTATTCGGTTGATGAGTAGTATAGTCGGGATGTTGTTCAAAAAAATGAGTATATGGGGAGTCTTTGATCTTGGGCGTATATAAATAGTAATCATTTTCCGGATGGTAGTGTTGGAGGTTTATCAATAGGCTTCTACTGTAGTTGCCTAAACCTGTAAAGTTGCCGTAGAGTCTTTTGGCATCATATCCTATTTTCATATGGAGTTGGGGTATTGAGTTGTATGAAGATTAAAATAAGGTTGTTTGTAAGTGGAATTAATAGCGACTATCATTCATTGAATGAAAATACATTACAGTGTCTCAGAGCGATTAACCACAACAACATTAAAGTAGTTCTCGGGTTTAAACAACCTCTATTTCTCTAGGTTTAAAGTGTTTTACAGGATTGTTGCGTTCTTCATGATCCGTTTTGATACGGTAGCGTAGCGCTTGGTTGATGTGTTTGATTGGGGTGATCATATCGATTTTAAATTATAGAATCGTTTTTTGTTCGCTTGAAAAGCTCCCGCCAAGCTCAACCATTCTTATAATGCATGATAAAGCATTCTGTAGGTCAGTGGAGCGATTGGAGCACTTAAATCGAAGATACAAAATATATCCATGGACGGTTTTTGAGGACTTCCATCTTTTGTTAAGAAAGTAGCGTTTTCTTCGCACCTTCGTCCCTTCGTCCCTTCGTCCCTTCGACTGGCTCAGGGCTCAGGGCTCAGGGCTCAGGGCTCTGGGAACTCAATAAACTCAAAAGCACACGTATTAAATGCTCGTGCGAACAGCGAACATTTAAAAAAAACAACCCGCCTGTTGGCGGGTTGTTAAATTTATACAGAAAGGATTAAATCAATGATTAATTAAAAACGCACTCCCCTTCTGCAAAGCTTACATTTATATCAATATCAACTTCTGAGCTTGATACTTCTGTGTATTCGTATGTAATTGTGTCTAGCGAGGGGTTATCGGCTTTTAAATCTGTAATTAATTGGTCAATAATTGCTTCATTAAACGACGATGTAAATTCAAAGAAGAATTCTTTTTCGTCAAAATCCCCTTTGATACTGTAGGTAGTGTCTGGAGTTAAAAATAAGGAAGCACTTCCCGATTCAAAAGTAAAGTATTCCCAAGCTGACTCAGGTGCATCTTGTTGTTTGATTCTACCAAGTACCGTTGGCATCACGGCAATGACTTCTCCTGAGCAAGTAAATCTTGCCGAAAGGTTATACTTTTTTAAAGTACTGGGAGTTGTAGCAGTAGAATTATAGTTTTGAGAGCAACCCTCCAATTCAATTTCATTGGGTTCAAAGTCAAATTGTGCTGTGTCTTCAATGACAAGGATGTTTGGATAATTTTGATCAAAAGAAAATTCTCCTGTACTGAAGGTATTCACTCCTTCGGAGATAGCAACCGTTTGACTGACTTTAAGTGCGCCGTTATTAAATAGTTTAAATTTAGCGGTAGCACCGTCTGCTCCTTCTGGCATGTTTAAAGTTACCGTGCTTCCCGCAAGACAAACCGCATAATCCAAGGAACGTTCTCCAAGTCCAATGTAGTTTAGTTTTGCGCCTTGTGGAATAATAATTTCTGTACCGGTACCAAGACTTGACTCTGTGTACGAATAATCATAGTTCGTTGAATACTGACTTAAATATTGGTTAATTTGACCATCGCTGTCCAAAGCCAAAGTATAGTCTTGAATTGTTGATCCACTCGAAACCGTATAACTTACAATAAGAACATACTCATTTTGAATAACCGCTTGATTGGGTTGGAGTGTGACGGCAACGTCCGACGCAATTGATGCGTTATAACTAGATGTAGAGGCTATTTTATTAAATCCGTAATAAACACTATTTGTTTGTGTTGCAGCTTCTCTATCTAAAGATGGGAAGTAACTTGTCAAAGAGGTTCCTGATGAGGTGTATTTATTGTTTTCGTAATTTAACAAGAGTTCATTTCCTTGAGAGCTAACAATTGGAAGATTACCGTTTTGAATTGCCACTCCATCTGCATAAACATCATATTCAGAAGTGTTTGGTTTAAAAAGAAGTTCATCGAATAGGTCCTCCAATAAGTCTTCAATTTCTTGTTGGCGATAAATCACTAATGAAATAAAATGATCCCCTTTATCATAAATTTCAACTTCTGAATTCGCACTTAAAAGTGAATTGTTGGTGGCTTCAATTTTTAATTGAAGCGGGTCTGCGTCGGAAATATTTTGATTGGGGTCAACAGAGAACGTTAACGTACCATCGTTTACCGTAAATTCATTGGTTAGCTTACCCTTTAGATTGATAATGGGCTTGTTAGCATAAACTGTAATGTTTAAACGTTCATCAATGGGCAAACCTGTTTCAACATCCACCAATTCCAAATTGATTTTGGTGTCTAGAAAATTTAAATCAGCTATGACAAGTGGAATTTCGATTCCTTCATCATCTTTAAGGACATTATTAATGTCACAAGACGCTGTCACCAAAAGGAGACTGCTGACGATGAAAATTTTGATTGATTGGAAGTGGGTTTTTATCATTTTATTTATTTCTAGTAAGTTTAATACCTAAGTTTAATTTAATCACAGGATAGAAAACAAATTCACTTATTTCATTTTCTAAAATCGCCTCTTGGTTGTTGTTGGGGTCTGCCGTGGGTGAAAGAGCTCCTGTTGCATCAATCGTTAAATCAGGTTCTCCAAAGTAGAGCATCCCCAATTCTAAAGACATACTAATCGTTTTCCTCTGACTGAGAATTCGACCAAAACCAAGTCCTAAATATGGGGCAATTTCTGATCCAGGTTGTACGGAAACATCAAGGCTGCCAAAATCTTCTTTGGAAATCAAAATATCTCCCCATAAATAGTCGTCTACTGCACTTCCTCGAGCTTGGGAATAGAAGTTATTCGATACGATCCCAGCGGATATAAAAAATTTTCTCCCTAAGTAATAGTCAAAAAACAGCCCCAGGGTTCCGGCTTCTACATCTGCATTAAGTGCCAAATCAACCTCTCCACTGGAATAGTTGCTTGTAAAGGAATAGGTAAAAGTATCGTAACCGATACGCAAATCCATTTTTTTATGAAATTGGTAGACCACGTCAGCTCCCACCCCATTGGTAGATCCCTTTAACGTAATTCCAAAACTATTAGGATGTTTTTTTGTCGTCTTTTCCAAAATAATATCCGTCTCAGGGACCTCATCTTGAGCCAAAACGATTAGGGGGCACAGGAAAATACCCAGCATTAAAAATAAAGTTTTTGTTACATTCATGTTATAATATAGTTTAGCGATAATGCTTGAATCAAAAATTCAAATGATTATTGCAAAATAAATGTTTTTTCGAGATTTAGCCTTTAATATAGATTATCTTTTTAAAGCTTAAATCATGATTATTTTTGTAACGTCTTTTAGGTGCAATTCACTTCATAGGCTTCCCAATCTTGGTTAGTATCGGTGTTGGGAAAGCTAAAGCAACGCATTGAGCCGTCAGGAAACGTTATGGATTTTGTAAAAGCGCTTGGGATATGGGCGTCAGTTGGTAAGACCTGATGGTCTTCATCAAAATGAAGGTCGATACGAACTTCTAAGGTTCCGTATTCTACTGCCCAAGCTCTGGCTTGATTTTCCAAGGCATTCCATTGACCACGATTAAGTTGATCTTTTTGAAGCGTACAATTTAAAAATGAAAAAGTCGCGTATAAGTTATCATAGGAGTCCGTAAAAGACCCTGCTGGAGCAAGATGTCCCCGATCCCAAACGTTGTTGTAATAGTCGTCATTATCGGAGGTATGAACACTGTCTACGGCATAAAACTGCATCCCGTCACGGTCGGCCACTTTGACAATATCCCGTACTTGGTATTCAATCCAATTGGGCTGTTCATAAACTTCATTATAAGACATCGTAAAGATGGGACCTTCAATATAAAAATCATCGCTTTTTATGATTTCTATCGCTTCTTCTTCAGAGGAATTGTTGTCACTAGTGTTGTTGTTTGTGTTGCTTTGACAGTTAACCAAGAGCGAAAACAAAAGGAAAAATAGTAGGTTTCTTAGTAGCATTTTTTATTTACTAAATAAATAAATTTAAATAAAATTGCTAGAAAAATGGTTTTAAATTATGGTTACTATTTTTATGAGTTTCCTTATTAAACTACCCGTCATTAAAGAGTGCTTTGTACTGTGATAAAAAAGAAATTATTCCGTTTTGTTGGTCCCTGTTTTAGGAAGAAAAAGGGTGGCTCTCCAGTAAAATAAGTACAAACACGAACCAAAAGAAGCTGTGAACAATTTGTCTAGATTTGATATGATTTAATCTACTGTATTACAGTATTTAATCATAGATAATTACACTTTAAGCTTTAAGGTATTGTACTTACTTTCAATCGCTGTTTTTCCGTACTTCCGTTCTAACTTTCGAACAATAAAATGTCCTGTAGCCATGTCTTGAAAATGATTGATAAAATTAGTGTTGATGACAGCCCCACCTACTGCTCCAATAACGGGAACGGATTGGGCTGCAAGTTTTTCGCTGACTTGAATACCAAAGCGTTGCGCAATTTTAGTGATGAGTTTTAACATAATGGGAGCCCCTTCCTCGGCCAAGCCGTGATTGGCAATAAAAGTGGCGGCCTCAGATAGGGATTTCGCCAAAACGGAACGTACCATATAATAGCCCGTTTCGGAGCCATCGTCGGCAAGACTTCTTCCGCCTAATGCAAAGACTTCTAAACAGGCTAATTTAGCTTCCATACGGTTAATGGTTTCTCCTTGTGATTGGGCAATTTCTGCTATGGAACGCAACATCATTGTTGTGGTTAGTGGCAATTCTAATGCCAAGGCTGAAAATCCAAAAAATCCACCAACACCGCCGCTAACAGCTGCCCCTACTTTGTGCAGTGTTTTATGTGTTGTTTTTTTAGAGGTGTCTTTAATGGTGTAAATAGCTGTTTCTAACGCTTTTAAGAGTGCGTCTTTGGTGACCTCTGCTATTTTTTTATTCCAGCTTTTAGGCAACTTGTCTAAACCAATATCAATGGGTTTCCCAATCAGATTGGTAATTTTGATTGCCACGCCCGGGTTTTCAAGCAATTGTTTTGCTTGGCGGAGTTCTTCCAACTCCTTTTTATTTAAGATTATAGTTGGTGTGGTCTTGGTCATTTTGATCTTCCTTCAAAAGAATACATTGCTGTTGCTTCTTTAAAAGTACTTCTTTTAAAAATATCTTAGTCGTTACTGTTTTGAAATTTCAAGGACTTCTCCAAAATAGGGGTTTAGCTTTAACCCCATATTTTTGGTTATAGTTCTGTAAGATTCGATTTTGGAGGGACTAAAATCAAGCGCTTTGAGAAAGAGGGGGTGAAGCACTTTCATCGAAATCTAGGGAATATGGTTTGCTTATTCTTTTAATTCTTCCAAAATTTTTATAGCAATCTGCTCTGCGTCATTTACTATTTGGTTGACAATTACCACCACAGTACTCTTTGTTTTACTATGATAAATGCAAATGGAATTGTAGGCAATTGTTTGTCCCGAATGGGAAAAGTTGGTGTCCCCATTATCTATTCTTTTAAAAATTCCATAGCCGTAATTCAAATCTTCGTTTCCCTTTGTTGCTGTTTTCATTTTTGTTAATGATGCATTCGTTAGAAGTTCTCCATTGAGCAGCTTTTGATACATTAGTGTTAGATCTGCTACGGAACAAAAAAGACTGCCTGATGCCCATGCAATACTTTCAATCCCATCACGGGGAAATGCTTTAAGGCTATTTCCGTCTGGGCCATAAGAATGACCTATGGTAATGCTGTTGTTGGGTGTTTCTTTTCCACTTAAAAAGGAGCTTGATAACTTCAAAGGATCCAAAAGGGTTGCTCTTAAGTATTCGTGATAGGCTTTTCCTGTTTTTTGCTCAATAATCAACCCCAGTAGGGTGTAATTCGTATTTGAATAGCCATGAGCGGTCCCTTTTTCAAAGGCAGGGGCTTTGACCTTTGCCAAAAATTCTTCGCTGCTGAAGGCTTTTGAGGGGTTAGAAAACACTTCATTGATCAAGGCGTCATTAACTGGATTGTATAATCCACTAGAATGGTTTAAAAGCTGTTCTACTGTGATTTCACCACTTATATTGTCGTTTAAATATTTTGGAATCACCTCTGCTAAGGTCGTATTTAGGCTGAGCTGTCCTTGCTCTATCAGTTTAAAAATAAGTACTGCCGTAAAGGTTTTTGTAATACTACCAATTCCCAAGCTCATCTCTTTGGATAAAGGGGTGGTGTTATCTGACTGACCAATAACACCATAGTCTATTGTCCCATCACTTTTTCGAACTGCCGCAACAGCTCCCCCAGTTTTAAATTCACTTTTTATTTCGTCTAATATTGCTTGAACTGTCTTTGTTGCTTCTTTTGCGGTGTCTGATACAGGGTCTGCTTTTTTTGAATAGCATTGAACAAAAAGAAGCGTCAATAGAATAAGTGAAAGTTTAAAGTTTTTCATTTTTAAAATTTTAGGGAGGGGTTATTTTTTTAATTGTCCTTTTACAAATTCAAGTACGGTGTCTCGATCATTTACATAGTCTTTAATGGTTGGGTAAACTTCAAAATGTGGCCGTGTTCCACTGCCTTGTGGAACGAGTTGTTGGTCCACATCTTGTTCATTAATGACGATAGAAATGGAAAAGGGTATTAGAGAATTGGGCAATTCATAAATTAATGGAATTGAGCCTGTATGTCTGTAATACCCTCCTCCTGTTTCTTCTCCAACAAAAATTGCAGCACTTTTATCTCGTACCAAAGCACTAAATAGGGATCCTCCTGAAAAGACTTTTCCGCCAATGAGTACATAGGTCGTTCCACTAAATAGATAGTTGTTGGGGGCTCTTTTAATGATATGCTTTTCGTCTTTGTAATAAAACCCATCTTCTCCAAGATGAAAATGTTTGTTGATTTCTTCTTTTAGCATTTCAGGTATTTGTCCTAGTACTTTATTTTTCGGAACGTCCATCATTTCTATCCATTGTGGGTGCAAATATTCCGGATATATGGGAAGTTCATTGGTGTTGAGTTTTCTAAATTTATTTTCTTTAAAGGGTTTGTTGATTAAATAAGAAGCGAGTTCCATGTCGTTTCCGTCGTCCCCTCCAGTGTTTTCCCTAACATCAACGATCAGGTTTTTTATGTTTTGTTTTTTGATCGTTTTAAATGTCCTTTTAAGAAACTTAAAAAACTTTTTTTGGTTTTTGGCTGTTTCGGTAGAAAAGGTATTGACTGTCAATAGGGCTGTTTTTTCATCAATCAATTCAAATTCAGTCGCCTCCTCAAACGGCTCTTCTATTGATTCAGCAGCAGTTATGGGAGAGACTGCTTCAAGGGTGCGTTGTTGGAGCTGCCCTTCTCCATAAGGGAGCACTTCTAAGTCAAAACGTTCTTTAGCACCATAGAGTATAAAGTAAACCTCTGCAAAACGTTCTTCCAATTGATGGTATTTATGGGTGGTATTAAATCCGTCTGAACTGATTAGTTTAAACGCCTCCTTTTTTATGGCTGCAACGGATTGGTTGTTTATTTTAAGTAGCTGTGTTCCTTTTTTCAAGCTTTTATAATCCTTGGCCACAATCAGCGTGTCCTTTATATACTTTACCTTTAAGGGGAAAAAAGCGTTTTGATCTTTTTCAATATTTTCAAATAGCTTTGAGGAGGGGAATATACTGCTATGGCCACAATTTATTTTGGTATGGATTTGCGCCAGTAGAAGAAAAAAATCGCGGGCGGAAGTGATTTTATCTGTACTGATCTGTGCTTTTGCCTCTTTAAACAAGGCATCAAATGCAGCTTTTGGGGTGTACAGGTAGATCCCTGTATGTGAGGTCTCTATTATTTCTTTATAAATTTTTAAATCCTGCTCATATTGTTCTTTCGTTTGTGAAAAACAAAAACTCGCTATAAGAAAAAACATCTTAAGCAATGCGGATTGAAGAATAGAACGAAAAGAGAAATTGACGTAGGTTGACATTCGATTTGTTTTGGGCGTTTAAACTTTAAATTTAGGATAATATATGAATATACTCGTCTTTTTTCTTTAGTATTACTCCTTAGACGGTCGTATTCCAAAAGTTAATAAATATCCTATCATCCAAAATTCTCCAATGGTTGCGGGAAGAATAAGAAATCTATTGAAACTAAAATCAATTCCTGCGTATCGGATAAAGGTCGTAATTAGATAGCCTATACCCCCTAAAATAATGACTCTCCCTAACCAAACAGGCAGCCTTTTAGACTTGATGACTATATAACCCATAGGAAACAGCCAAAGCCCAAAGAAAAGACCACCAATACCCCAAGCATTTGAAATTATATTTTGAAAAACCTCAATAAGTACAACTTTATCTTCCATAGCACTTATGCCAGAAGTAGCAACACCTATTGCAGAGGCGATTGAAATTGCACTTATCATAATGGCTAAAGCATTCACCATTCCCCATATACCTAGCGTCCAAGCTTCCCATTCATAACTATCTTTAAATAATTTGTAAAACCAAACTGCGGTAAGTGCTTGAGATATTACGATAGCAAACTCCAAAAGCAACCTAATTCTTGCAGTAGATTCTAATTCTATTAAATTCGTTAGCGTTTGTTCAGGGTTAGCAGACACAAATATTTGAGAATGAAAGACCATAAAACCTAAAATCCCTGAAATAGCCATCATTAAATACCATACACCAGTTATTCTTGCAGTTTTAATCAATTGTTTTTGTTCTGTATTTACAATCATAAATTATTTGATTTTAATATTTTATACTAATTCTGACGATGTAATAGGGCAATTGTTACAGTTTTGCCCTAATGGCATACAACTAATGTATATAACACATATGCGGTTTAGTTCTCTTTTATATTTTCTATAAATGTTGTTTAGCACTCTTTTTGTGATGGCTAAAAAACACACTCCTTTTTTTGTAAAGTGCGTATAGATTTCAGTTGTCTTACTGCTACTATGTCCTAATAATTCTTGAATATATCTTATATCAGTGCCCTTTTCTAATAAATGTGTAGCAAAACTATGCCTTAATGTGTGTAATGTTACTTTCTTTTTTATACCTGTTTTAAATAAAGCATTTTTTAAAACCTTTTGTGCACTTGTAATAATGTATTTTTCATTTTTTTGTCCCTCAAAAAGGTATTTCTTTGGCCTATAAGCTTTATAATATTCTCTTAAAATCTTTATAAAGCTATCCGATAAAAGAGTATATCTGTCTTTTTTCCCTTTTCCTTGTTTTATATGTATTAACATTCTTTTGCTATCAATATCAGTTATTTCTAAATTAAGTGCTTCTCCAATTCTTAATCCTGCAGAGTATAATAAACTTAATAATGTCTTATGTTTAAGGTTAGAAATTGAATTAAAAATAGATTTTAACTCATCACTACTTAAAACTATGGGCAATTTTTTCTCTTTTTTTGGTCTCTCAAGCGGAATTTCATCATAATAATAACCTTTATATTCGTAGAATTTTTTAATACCACTTATAAATTGATTCTGGTAAGATACAGATCTATTTGGCGTGTAAATATAATCGTAGTTAAATGCTTCAACTAATTTTGTAGAAAACAAGTCAGACTTTTTTAATAAGGCATATTTAATGTAGGTTTTAGTTACATCTAAATATGTATTTACAGTATTTTCACTCAACCTTTTTTGATATAACCATTTTTTATATCTTTCTAATTCTAGTTTAGAAGATTCTGGCAATTGATTAATAAGATGAGATTGTTGTTTTTCTACAACTTTACTTCTTTCAATAAATGATTGTAATTCTAAATAATCTACAATGCAATGTTTTTCCTTTAAATGTTTAAAAACAAGTCTTAAGTTTTCTAAGGATAATTCTAAATAAAAACATCTTAAAGTTTTACTCCATAAAATGTCTTCAAGTTTTTTTAAATGTTCTATTATTTCATTATCAAATCTAAAACGAATTGTAAGTACGTTTTTATGACGATGTTTGGCAGAATTTAAAGTTATTTTTTTCATAGCGTATTTG
>CBFIJI010000007.1:0-40807 GCA_965662885.1 Flavobacteriaceae bacterium
AATCAACGAATCGTGTAATTACTACTGGAGTTCCTTTTTTAATGATTACTCCAGATGCGCGTGCAGCGGGTATGGGAGAGTTAGGTGTTGCCACTTCTGCAGATGCCTACTCACAACAATGGAATCCAGCAAAGTATGTATTTTCCGAGGCAAGAAAAGGACTAGGTTTTAGTTATACGCCCTACCTAAGTAAATTGGTTAATGATGTTTTTTTAGGTAATCTTACCTATTTCAAACGAGCAGGTGATCGAGGGGCATGGGCTTCCAGTCTAAAGTATTTTAGCTTTGGGGACATACAATTCAATTCGTTGATTGGTGGAGCTATTATTGATCAAGGTTCAGAACGCCCAAATGAATTGACCTTTGATCTTTCTTATAGTCTAAAACTTAGTGAAACTTTTTCTATGGCAGTTGCCGGACGTTATATTCGCTCTGATTTAAAAATTGCAACCGTTAGTGATGCAACTGCTGCCAATTCTATAGGGGTAGATATTGCAGGTTACTACCAAAGTAATCTGTTTAAATTCAAATCGACAGATGCTATTTTTAGAACTGGATTTAACATCTCTAATATTGGACCTCGTTTAAGTTATGATGTAGGAGGTGAAAAAAACTTTATCCCTACCAATTTGAAGGTGGGTACTGGACTTGACTTAATCTTTGATGCTTCCAATAGTTTGGGTTTTTATACAGAATTTAATAAGCTTCTTGTTCCTGGACCTGTTGCAGCTTATGATGACGAGGATAATTTCATTGGTTATCTTCAGCCTGATATTGAATTTTTACCTGGAATATTTCGATCTTTTGGTGATGCACCTGATGGATTTAGTGAAGAATTAAAGGAAATTTCTTGGGCTGTTGGTTTTGAATATCTTTTTGAACAAACGTTTGCTTTAAGAACGGGTTATTTTAGTGAAAGTAAAGAGAAAGGTTACCGACGCTATTTCACCCTTGGAGCTGGTTTCGATGTTAACATTATTGATATTGATGTCTCTTATTTATTTTCCACTTCGTCGGTTCGAAATCCTTTGGAAAATACTTTGCGTTTTTCACTGACTTTCAATCTTTAATCCTTAGAATTCCATTTTTTTACTGCTGCAATAAATTCCTATTCATTTAAGTTAAGTCTTTTGTAATTATTTTCAGGGATTATTTTAACCTTATACTATAAATCAGTAATTTTGATCGCTGGATTTATAACTATTTATTAGGATTTTATGAAGCAAATCACAAAGCAGACTTACTTGGATTGGTATGAGAACATGCTTTTTTGGCGTAAATTTGAAGACAAACTAGCTGCAGTTTACATACAACAAAAAGTTCGCGGTTTTCTTCACTTATACAATGGACAGGAAGCAGTACTCGCTGGCTCACTCCACGCAATGGAAATAGGAAAAGATCGAATGATTACGGCCTACAGAAACCACGTACAGCCTATAGGTATGGGGGTTGACCCCAAGCGAGTCATGGCAGAACTTTACGGAAAAGCAACAGGTACTTCTCAAGGTTTGGGAGGTTCTATGCATATTTTTTCAAAAGAATTTAAATTTCATGGTGGACATGGAATTGTTGGTGGGCAAATTCCTCTAGGAGCTGGAATGGCTTTTGGAGATAAATTTTTTGACCGTGACAATGTAACGCTTTGCTTTATGGGTGACGGTGCTGCTCGACAAGGTTCTTTACACGAAACCTTGAATCTCGCTACATTGTGGAAATTGCCTGTAGTTTTTGTTGTTGAAAACAATGGTTATGCGATGGGAACATCGGTGGCACGAACGGCTTCACATCAAGAAATATGGAAATTAGGTTTAGGGTATGAAATGCCTTGTGAGCCAGTTGATGGAATGGATCCTGTGGCTGTTGCTAAGGTGATGGACAAGGCGATTAAATTGGCACGTTCTGGAGGAGGACCTTCTTTTATAGAGATGAAAACGTATCGTTATCGAGGGCACTCCATGTCTGATGCACAGCATTACCGCACTAAAAAAGAGGTGGAAGAATATAAAAAAATTGACCCCATAACTAAAGTTAAGGAGGTAATTTTAGATAAAAAGTATGCCACCGAAGCCGCATTGGTTAAAGTAGAAAAACAGATTAAAGAACGGGTGTTAGAATGTGAGAAATTTGCAGAAAGTTCTCCTTACCCTGAAACATCATTACTATATGATGCTGTATATGAACAAAATGATTATCCCTTTATAAAACACAAACTTTAAGTATGGCTGAAATTATCAACATGCCTCGTTTGAGCGATACCATGGAAGAAGGAACCGTTGCCACATGGTTTAAAAAAGTTGGAGATACCGTTAGTGAAGGTGATATTCTAGCTGAAATTGAAACAGATAAAGCGACTATGGAGTTTGAGTCTTTTCACGACGGTGAATTGCTTCACATTGGTATTCAAGAAGGAGGAACTGCAGCAGTCGATACTTTACTTGCCATCATTGGAGAAAAGGGGGAAGATATTACCGCTTTAATTTCTGGAGGCGCTGAAAGTGCTACTCAGGAAGAAGTAGTAGATGATACAGTAACTTCTCCGACTACCACCGATGAAAAACCTGCAATGCCCGAGGGTACTGTAGTTGTTACTATGCCTCGTTTGAGTGACACCATGGAAGAAGGAACGGTAGCTTCATGGTTAAAATCGGTTGGTGATGCTGTCAATGAAGGAGATATCCTCGCTGAAATTGAAACAGATAAAGCCACTATGGAGTTCGAATCATTTTATTCTGGAACCTTACTTCATATAGGAATTCAAGAAGGAGAATCTGCTCCTGTAGACAGTATTTTAGCTGTAATTGGGAATAAAGATACCGATGTGTCAACAGCTTTAGCAGCCTTTGGTGCAGCAACTACTGCATCTCCAGAAGTAGCAGCGACTCCACAAGAGGAAAAGACTGTTATAAGTACTCCTGTTGAAACACCTAAAGCAAGTCCAGCAATAACTCCCACACCTGTGGCAGCTCCCGTGGTAACACAATCCACCAATGCTCGGATTATTGCATCACCTCTGGCAAAAAAGCTCGCTGAAGAAAAAGGAATCGATTTAATAACGGTTCAAGGAAGTGGTGATCACGGACGGATTGTAAAACGCGATATTGATCAGTATCAACCTGCTGCGGTAATGGCCTCCACACAACCCTTTACACCAAAAGGAGTAGAATCAGTCACTACTTTAGCCAACAGTCAAATGCGAAAAGTAATTGCAAAGCGATTGTCAGCTTCTAAGTTTTCAGCACCTCACTATTACTTGGGTGTTGAATTTGATATGGAAAACGCTATTGCTTTTCGGAAACAATTCAATACGATTCCCGACACGAAGATATCCTTTAATGATATTATTGTAAAAGCGTGTGCATTGGCCTTAAAACAACATCCACAAGTAAATGCGAAATGGGAAGAACAACAAATCACTCAGTTCCACCATGTTAATGTAGGGGTTGCTGTTGCTGTCGAAGATGGCTTAGTGGTTCCCGTACTCCGATTTACTGACGAGCAAACGCTTCCTCAGATCGGAGCATCCGTTAAGGATTATGCAATTCGTGCAAGAAATAAGAAGTTAACCCCTCAGGAGATGGATGGAAGTACCTTTACTATCTCTAATTTGGGAATGTTTGGTATTCAAGAGTTTACTTCGATTATTAATCAACCTAATTCAGCCATTCTTTCTGTAGGAACGATTGTTGAAAAACCAGTCGTCAAAAACGGTGCAATAGTGGTTGGGAATACGATGAAATTAACCTTGGCTTGTGATCATCGTGTTGTTGATGGTGCTACTGGGGCTCAATTTTTAGAAACCCTTAAAGGGTATATCGAAAATCCAATTACTTTATTGGTCTAAACACTTTATTTAAAATTCGCTTTAGTGGGTTTTTTTATAATTTTTAATCATGAAAACACTATTCGTTACGGGAGCAAGTCAAGGAATGGGCTTTCAGATTTGTAAGCAAGCCATTGCTTCTGGACATCGTGTCTATGCGGTTTCTCGAAATATTGCACCATTAAAAACGTTGAAGGGAGTTAATGCCTTTACCTTAGATATTAGTGATGAAAGTTCAACTTTGGAGTTTTCAAATCGTTTAATGGATCAAGGCGTTAAGATTGATGCTTTAATAAATAATGCAGGTACTCTTAGAAATCTTCCTTTTGAGTCCACGACAACAGCCGATTTTGAAGCAATCTATAAAGTAAATGTGTTTGGTTTGGCTTCCGTAACCCGAGGTTTACTTCCTCTTATTGCTCCAGAGGGACACGTGGTTAATATTAGTAGTATGGGGGGCATTGAAAAAATTTCAAAATTTCCAGGCTTAGCAGCGTATAGTAGTAGTAAAGCTGCAGTAAATATTCTTACTGAATTGTTAGCTGAGGAATACAAGGCAACTGGCCCTTCATTCAATGCATTGGCTTTAGGTGCTGTTCAAACAGAAATGTTGGAACAGGCTTTTCCGGGTTATAAAGCCCCTGTTACTGCCGAAGCAATGGGTGCTTATATTCTTCGTTTTGCGCTAGAAGGTCAGCATTTGTACAATGGTAAAATTTTACCCATCTCTATGAGTACGCCTTAATCAATGGACACCTTAAACAGCTTATTGGCTTATGTTCCTGTTGCTGCACACCACCAAGTAACCATCTATTTAGAACGCTATAATATTAGTGTATTGGTAAAACCCCAACGTCACAGCAAACATGGTGATTTTCGCTATTATTCTGACGGTAGAACTCAAATCACCATTAATAAAATGGAAAATTCCTACCGTTTTTTAATCACCTTAATTCATGAGTTAGCCCATTTCGATACCTTTAAAAGTTATCAAAAAAGGGTAAAACCACACGGAATAGAGTGGAAAGATAAATTTCGTTTTTTAATGCTTCCCTTTTTAAATCCAAATGTTTTTCCCGAACCCTTGTTAACTGTTATTGCACGACATTTAAAAAATCCAAAAGCAAGTTCTGATAGTGATTTTGAACTCGTTATGTCCCTGAAAAAATTTGATAAGACACCACCTAAAACGCATGTCTTTGAACTTCAACAGGGGACGCGTTTTAAAATTTATAATGGTCGGGAATTCTTAATGGGAAAGAAACGTGTAAAGCGTTATGAATGTAAAGAATTGACGAGTGGGCGAACGTACTTATTGAGTCCACATGCAGAAGTGACCATTTGCCAACCCTAAAGCGAAAAGCAAGTACTTTTTTTTTGATTTAACTCCTTAAATGTACTTTTCGAACTTCCTTGAGTAAATTGGAAGAATACACAAAACTACTGACTGCTTTATTGTCGGTTTTAAAAATTTCTTGACTATTACCTTCCCATGCTTTTTTACCATGTTCAAGAAAAATTATTTTTTCCCCAATTTCCATAACGGAGTTCATGTCATGGGTGTTGATTACCGTAGTAATATTAAATTCTTGTGTCAGTTCTTGGATTAAGTTGTCGATTAAAATTGCAGTCCTTGGATCAAGACCCGAGTTTGGTTCGTCACAAAATAGATATTTGGGATTCATGACTATGGAACGCGCAATGGCGACTCTTTTTTTCATTCCTCCAGAAATTTCACTGGGCATTTTATGATTGGCATCAATAAGGTTGACTCTGTTGATAGCAATATTTGCACGCTCACGCATTTCTGACAAATTCTTGTCAGTGAACATCTGCATGGGAAACATAATATTTTCCTCTACTGTCATCGAATCAAACAGAGCACTTCCCTGAAAAACCATCCCCATTTCTTGACGCAAAATAATACGTTCTTGGAGGCTCATATTTTTTAAGGCGTTTCCATCAAATTTTATGGCTCCTGAATCAATAGAAAAAAGCCCTAACAAGCATTTAAGGAAGACTGTTTTTCCAGAACCACTTTGACCGATAATCAAATTGGTTTTGCCCGTTTCAAATTGCGCAGAAATATTTTTTAAAACTGCAGTTCGGTTAAAGGATTTCTCTATGTTATCTACAGTAATCATTTAGGTCAATAATAGTTGAGTAATTAAATAATTCAAGATGATGATGGTAACACTTGTCCAAACAAAAGAAACAGTACTTGCTTTTCCAACTTCAAGAGCACCACCTTTTAAATAATATCCGTGATAGGAGGGGATAGTAGCTAATATAAAGGAGAAAAAGGATGTTTTAATAAAGGCGTACGTCATATGATAAGGACGAAAATCCATCTGAATCCCTTCAATAAATTCTGTACTGGATGAAAACCCACCATAAATGGAGGCGATATATCCTCCAAAAATTCCAATAAACATGGAAAAAGAAATGACAAAAGGGAAGAGCGTTAAGGCTATTATTTTAGGAAAAATTAAATAATTATAAGTATTGATACCCATCACTTCTAAGGCATCAATTTGCTCTGTTACTCGCATGGTTCCAATACTAGAAGTAATGAAAGACCCGACCTTTCCTGCCATAATTATAGAAATAAAAGTCGGAGAGAATTCTAAAATCATGGATTGTCGTGTAGTAAATCCAATCAAATATTTAGGCAATAAGGGGCTGTCCATGTTTAACGCTGTTTGAATGGCAATCACCCCTCCAACAAAAAAGGAAATAAAAGAGATGATTCCTAAAGAACCAATGACCAATACCTCAATTTCTCGGAAAATAAGTTGTTTTAAGACGCTAAACTTTATGAATTTAGTAAATACTTTTTGAAGCATTAAAAAATACCTACCAACGTGCGTTAAAATAATCATAGTACCCAAAATTAGGGAATTAAATGGTAATCCCTATAATCAAAATGGAAGAAGTGAGTAATACTTTAAGTTATACTTGATAGGTAATTGCATTGATATTCATTCCTGCGCCCACTGAAGCAAACATGATGATGTCTCCAGGGTTAACCTCATGTCCTTGATAGTTTGTTTTTCGAACAAGATCATAAAGTGTTGGGACAGTTGCTACTGAACTGTTTCCATACTCTTCAATGTTCATGGGAAGTACCTCCTTAGGCATGGGGGTTTTGTACAAACGATAAAAACGTTTGATGATAGCATCATCCATTTTTTTATTCGCTTGATGAATAAATATTTTTTTTAATTTTTCAATGGGAAGTCCTGAGGCATCAAAACATTGTTTTAAAGCTACTGGAACGTTACTAAGGGCAAATTCATAGACTTTACGTCCATGCATTTTAATGTATTTAGTTTTTCCTTTTTGGTTGTTAGCCGTACCATAAAAGATATAATCTGCTTCTCCTTCAGCTGTATGGGTTACTGTTTTATGACTTAAAATAGTTCCACCGTTATCGGTAGCTTCAATTACTGAGGCGCCAGCACCATCTGCATAAATCATGGAGTCGCGATCACTTTGATCCAAAACTCTTGACAGGGTGTCCGAACCGATTACAAGACATTTTTTTGCCATACCTGCTTTAATATAAGCAGTTGCTTGAATAACCCCTTCTACCCAACCTGGGCATCCAAACAAAATATCATAAGCGACGCAGGAAGGGTTCTTAATTTTTAAACCAGCTTTTACTTTGGAAGCTAAACTGGGTAGTGTGTCAACTTGATTCGTTCCTTTAACAATATCTCCCACATTGTGGGCAACAATAATATAATCTAAGGTTTCTTTATCAACTTGAGCATCTTCAATGGCTATTTCTGCAGCCTTTAACGCAATGTCAGATGATTTTTGATCCTCTTCAATATATTTGCGTTCTTCAATCCCGGTTATGGCTTTGAATTTCTCTATGATCTCTTTATTTTCACTAGGAATGTTTTCTCCCTGGGTGTCCAAAAAAGAATTTTCTAAAAAAGCTGTGTTTTTTTGAGTATGAAATGGCGTAATGCTTCCTGTCCCTGTGATCCTAATATTTGTCATAGACTATAAAAGTAGCGGAACATGCCAAATTATTTACTATTCTACGAAAAGTGCTACAATATTCATATCCCTTTATTTACCCTTTAATCAAATTCAAATAAAAATCAAAACACTGAAAATCAACCATTTGTATATGCTTCAATAGGGGTGCAACTACAGATTAAATTACGATCTCCATAGGCTTCATCTACTCTTCTTACAGTCGGCCAAAACTTGCTTTGATGAAGATATTCTAAAGGAAATGCTGCCTTTTGTCTGCTATAAGGAAAGGACCATTCATTGGCTGTAATCATGGCTAATGTATGTGGTGCATTTTTTAAGAGCACTGCTTCATTAGTTATTTCCATTCGAATAGAGATCATGGCTTCACAAAAACGATCAATTTCAGCTAGATTTTCACTTTCTGTGGGTTCAATCATCATTGTTCCAGCAACCGGAAAGGAAACGGTCGGTGCATGAAATCCATAATCCATTAATCTTTTTGCAATATCGACCACTTCAATATCATATTCTTTAAAGGGACGACAATCGATAATAAGTTCGTGAGCAGCCCTTCCGTGTTCGCCTGTATATAAAATCTTATAAGCCCCTTCAAGGCGTTTTTGAATATAATTGGCATTGAGAATGGCAACTTCCGTTGTTTTTTGTAAGCCGCTTCCTCCAAGCATTTTGATGTATCCAAATGAAATTAGACAGGCTAAAGCAGATCCCCATGGAGCCCCTGAAATTCCAGTAATGGCTTGTTCACCTCCTGTTTTAATGACTGGATTCCCTGGTAAAAACGGAGCCAAATGTTGGGCCACACAAATTGGTCCAACTCCAGGACCACCCCCGCCGTGAGGAATGGCAAATGTTTTATGTAGATTCAAATGACAAACATCGGCACCAATTTGAGCAGGACTTGTTAAGCCTACCTGTGCATTCATATTTGCACCATCCATATAGACTTGTCCTCCACAATCGTGGATTAGTTGCGTAATCTCTTTTATTTTGGATTCAAATACGCCGTGTGTGGATGGATAGGTAATCATAAGTGCAGCCAAATTATCACGATGTAGTTGCGCCTTTTCATAAATATCTTCCCAATCGATATTACCGTGCTGGTCTGTTTTGGTCACTACAACTTGCATTCCCGCCATCACCGCTGATGCTGGATTAGTTCCATGGGCAGAAGCTGGAATAAGACACACTTTTCGATGTTGATCACCTCTGGAGTGATGGTAAGCACGAATCACCATGAGTCCTGAATATTCCCCCTGTGCTCCTGAATTGGGTTGAAGGGAGGTAGCTGCAAAGCCTGTGACTACGTTGAGTTGATGGGTAAGTTCACTAAGCATTTCTTGATAACCGCTGGCTTGATCGACGGGTACAAAGGGGTGTAAGCTTCCCCAGCGAACTGAACTCAGTGGAAGCATTTCTGCTGCTGCATTAAGTTTCATTGTACAAGACCCTAATGCGATCATGGAATGATTCAATGCTAAATCTTTTCTTTCTAAAGATTTAATATAGCGCATCAAGGCGGTTTCCGAATGATGGGAATTGAATATGGGATGCGTTAAAAATTGGGAACTTCTCACTTGACTCTCAGGTAAGTGCATTTCTTCGGAGAGCTCTAAGTTACTTTTTTTGTTGTTTTTTGATAGTTGTTCAAAAAGCGAAATAATTTTATTTAAAGCGGGAAGGTCGGTAGTTTCATTAATTGAAATTCCTATGGTATCAGGATCAATGTAAAGGAAGTTAATTTTTTCTGCTTCAGCCAAAGGGCGAATTTCAGCACTTTTGACTTTAACAGATAGTGTATCAAAAAAAGAGGTGTTGATTTGCTCAAATCCAAGTTTTTGGAGTGCACGGTTTAAGGCGACGGTTTTAAAGTGTATTTGTTGTGCGATGTATTTTAATCCTTTTGGACCATGATAAACAGCATACATACTTGCCATTACTGCCAAGAGTACTTGTGCAGTACAAATATTGGAGGTTGCACGATCTCTTTTAATATGTTGTTCACGAGTTTGCAAAGCCATTCGCAAAGCTGGGGCGTTGTTCGTATCTCGTGTTTGCCCGATAATACGTCCAGGAATATTTCTTTTATAACTTTCTCTTGTAGCAAAAAAGGCAGCATGTGGGCCACCGTATCCAAGAGGTATTCCAAAACGTTGTGAAGTTCCCACGACCACATCTGCACCGTATTTTCCAGGCGCCTCAAGCAAAACAAGACTCATAATATCTGCAGCAACAACGGTGTTCACTTCATGATCTTTTGCTTTCTGAAGTATTTTGGGTAGCTCAATAATTTGACCATTTTTTCCTGGATATTGAAACAGTGCACCATAAAATTCAGAGGTATATTCAATAGTCTCAGGATTTCCAAAAACCAAGCTAATTCCCAAGGGAGTCGCTCTTGTTTTAAGTAGGGAGATGGTTTGAGGCAGTACATTCTCATCAACAAAAAAATGTTGGGCTTTATTCGCTTTTTGGTTTCGTGTTCTTGCTCCAAAAAGCATTGTCATTGCTTCTGCTGCTGCCGTACTCTCATCTAAAAGTGACGCATTAGCTAATTCCATCCCTGTTAAATCACACACCATTGTTTGATAGTTGAATAAGGCTTCAAGTCGCCCTTGAGCAATTTCTGCTTGATAAGGCGTATAGGCGGTGTACCATCCTGGATTTTCTAAAATATTACGTTGAATCACAGCAGGTGTAATCCCTGCATGATAGCCCAAACCAATATAAGTATCAAATAATTGATTTTTTTCTGAAAGGGTCTGGAGTTCTTTTAAAAAAGTATGTTCGCTAATCCCTTCAGGGAGTGCTAAAGGTTCTGGTAAACGAATTGATTCAGGGAGTGTTTCCTCCAACAAGGTGTCCACCGAATCAGCACCAATCTTAGCAAGCATTTTTTTGATTTCCTCTTCATTTGGTCCAATGTGTCTAGCAACAAAAGATTCCGTATTCATACAAAATTTTTTTTCAAAAATAATGCATTACACCTTTACTAATTCGTTAAAATTGAGGTAATAATAGTTTTTTTTCAACTAAAATCATTGGCTTATTAACATATTGGATAATTTTGGCTTGTGAAATTTTTAAAATCCCTCTTTCATTTTTATGTCAATACCAGTATCCACGTAGGATTTTCAATTGTTGCACTTACACAAATAAGTGGATGGGCATCCTCAACAGTGATTCCTTTTGTTGTTTTAGGATTTGTTTTTTGTTCCAGTGTCGTGGCCTATAACTTTATTCGTTATTTCCCAATAATTAGAAAACAACGCCTTAAAACGTCACCATTTATTTATGGAATGTTTTCACTGAGTCTTTGTTTGTTTGGGGTAGGAATTTTTTATTTTACTTATTTACCTTTTTCCATACAGCTACTTTCGTTAATTGCCGTGTGTTTGGTTTTGATTTACTGTTTGCCATTAAATAAATCCAGTGAAAACTTTCGTAATACCGGTGGTCTTAAAATATATATGGTGGCCTTGACTTGGGTCATCATTACCGTAGGGTTTCCACTTTCATTAAAAGATCCATTTAATTGGAGTCTTTTCTTTTGGTTGGCTTTTCTCCAATTTATTTTTGTTCTTGTAGCCATTCAACCTTTTGATATCAGGGATATGTATTTTGATCAAGCTTCCTTAAAAACATGGCCACAACGAATGGGGGTTAAAAAAACCCAATGGTTGGGTAGTGCTTTGCTCTTTTTAACTGTTTTTGGACTCTTTCTTTTTAGCCCTTTTGATTTTTTATTCAAGCAAGGGACTCTTTTAACGTTTGTTTTATTGGCTATTTTATTATGGAAAAGTAAGCCACAACAAAGTGTTTACTTTAGTAGTTTTTGGGTTGAGGGTCTTCCAATTTTGTGGTGTATCTTATATCAGGAGATCTTTTTGTAGTTTTAGAAAAAAATCATTCATGTTACACTTGATTACTATATTGTTTTTGACCTTTTCTGTACAACAAAAGCCAACGGTTACTGTTGTTGACAAAGCTACCTTTGCTGATTTGATTGCTTCTGGAATTCCAATTGTTGATGTTCGACGTCCTGAGGAATTTGAAGCTGGTCAGATAGAAACGGCCAAGAATATTAATTTTTTGGCCGACGATTTTATCAAAACTATTTCACAGTTGGACACCTTACAACCGCTATTGATTTATTGCCGTTCTGGAAATCGAAGTGGACGGGCGGCCAAAGTGATGGATTCTTTAGGGTTTAAAAAAATTTACGATCTCGAGGGAGGTTATCTGAATTGGATTGCTTTAGATTGAGATGTGTTTCTCTAAGGTTTTATAATTTGTGCTTTACAGAAAATAAAAAGTACCGAGGTTGTACGGTAAAAGTTGTTGAATTGCTCAACAGCTCGTTAAAGCCATCCCTGTTGATTGTAGTATTGTTCAATAGGTTGGTCACTTCCATGACAAATTCCCATGAGCTGTCATTTTTTTGATAGGAAAGACTTCCTTCCATAACGTGGTAGTCATTCAAAAGTTGAGTCCTATTACGATAATTGATGTAACTGTAATCCAAAATAAAAGTGAATTTTTTTAATAATAGTGCGTCGAACTTTGCAAATGGACGGTTATTTATATAGTTATCAGTTCTATTGTCCAATTGATAGGCATTCGAACTCCAATCCAAACCCAATTCAATATTAGGCGCATCTTTAAAGTTAGTTGCTAGACTGGTTTGGTAATTCTGAGAAAAAGAATAGGATATGGCATTTTGACCGTTAACGATGTTGTTAAGCTTGGCATAGGATAAGGATGTATTTACCAACCATTTTATTTTAGAGAATCGTTTTTCAAAATAGCTAAATAAGCTGTAGTTGTGATCCGCAAAATTTGAGTTTATGCTGGTTGATAATTGGTCAATTCCAATGATTTCAACATTATTTTTAAACGCTTTTATTTTTTTGTTATACGACAAGGTGGCCATCAAATTGGTAAAATTGAACATATTGAAATTATTGTATCTCAAGCTGTAGTTTTCATATTGTGCATTTTCTAAATTGCGATTTCCTTGATAAAAACTATTGTAGCTGTTAAAGGTATAGCCTTTAGCTCTCGTATTAATATCCGAAAATTCATTGGATAGGTTAAAGTTAAAGCGCAACTCCTTAGAACTTGAAAAGTTATAGCTCATTTGAACTCGTGGCAGCCATGAGACAACATTATTGTTTATTGTATTTCCCAATTGCTGATCCCAGGTAGTATATCGGTGGAGGGTGAAACCTGGACTAAACTTAAACGTTCCTTTAATCATATTGTAATTAATCCCCATATAGTCATCGTTGATACGGAACATGACATCATTTCGAAGGGAGCTGTCCTCAAAATTTAGGATTTGATTGCCCTCTAAAATTTGAAAAATAGAAGAGTTAAAATTCTGGCGATTTCTTGTTGTTGCAAGGCTAAAATTTAAATTACTTTTTTTATTAAGGACATAGTAATAATCCATTTTGACCTTCCATTGTAGTGTTTTTGTGAGTTGCTTTTGGTTGAGATCTACCAAGGATTGGGTGTTATTGATGGGAAGTATGCTTGAAAATGGTGTGCGGTTTCTATTCAGGCGATAAAACGGGTTCTGTTCTTGAATGCTGTGTTGAGCTGTAAAAGAAAAAACATGCCGTTCACTTAATGTGTAGTAGATGTTGATGTTTTGATTTAAGGTAATGGGTTGTTCGGCATTGGTGGAGTTGATGGTTTCCGAAACCAAGGCTTTGGACAGTAATTCCGACTGTTGTTCAACATCCCCTTTTTTAAAAAACACATCATAGTCCCACTGAAAATTAGAATTCGGCTTATAGGAGCTGCTTAATTTAAAGATTCGGTTTTGATTTTTAAAAACGGATTGGGCATTACTTTGTTCTTGAACTTGCGTTGCAAAATAATTTTTTATGCCGACAGACTCCGTGGTGGTTTGGTTGCCTGCTCCAATGGCAAAACCACTAAATGCTAATTTTTCCGTTGGATTATAACTGAAGTTAAATGCGCCAAGTTGAGTTTGATTGGAGGCTGCCTGCTCGCTTTGTATGGATGAAAATCCAAAACTGTCACTGATTATTATGGCAGTTCCATCACTACTTTGCATGTTACTGAGTCCCCCTGAAAAATTGAGATAATCTCTAAAAGTTAGAGGGTTTTTACCCAAGTTGTTGGTATTGCCAATAAAATTCAAGCTGTATTTAGGGCTGTAGTAAAATAACTTTGGATCAGCTAGATAACGATCATCAGGTCCACCTCCTCCTCCAACTTCTCCAAACCAAAAGCGTTTATTCCCTTCTTTAAGTTTGATGTTCATCGCTACATTGTCCTGATTGTTCACTAGTCCTCGCATTTGCGACACTTCGTTAAAGTTTTTAAGAACCTCGACTTTTGATACGGCATCGGCGGGAATGTTTTTAGAGGCTAATTTTGAATCTCCATCAAAAAAATCTTTACCTTCTACCATCAATTTAGAAATTCTTTTTCCTTCTACTTTAATTTCTCCAGCATCGTCAACCTCAACTCCAGGAAGATTTTCAAGAATATCTTCCAACTTTTTTTCTCTACCTGTTGAAAATGAGTCAGCATTATAAATAATGGTATCCTCTTTGATGATGACAGGCATTTCATAAGTTACTTCTACTTCGTTTAAGGTTTCAATATGAGTTTTAAGGGTGAAGGTTTGTTTGGTGTCACTTTTTGCAAAAAGGTCAAAGCTCAAGGGTTGATATCCGAGCGCACTGATTTTAATCTGAAAGGACTTTTCGGCTTTTAGGTTGAGTTGAAAAATACCTGATTCATTTGAAATTCCAAATGCAGCCATTCCTCCTTCTAGGGTATCCATGGCAATAATATTTGCGGCAACTATGGGGACTCCAATACTGTCAATAACCTTACCCTCATAACGAATTGATTGTGACCAAACACAATGACTTAACAGCCATAGAGCTGAAGTCCAACAAAACAATTTCATCTTTAATGATTAATGATTATGTTGCCTCTTCGGTTGCTCCCTCCGAATTGCATTTCCATTTCTTTCAGCTTCTTTCTTAGGATTTCTTCATATGCAGCAAATGTGACAACTTTTCCTTTGGTAGGTGCAACAATAGCTTTTGGATTTTTGGGATTTAGAACAATCTGCGAACAGAGATAGGTCGTATTTTCTGTACTTAATTCAAGAATCAAGCCGGGTAGTCCTCCAAAGTTTTCTGGGCCATTGGCAATGGGTATTTCAGGAGTAAACCATGCCACAACCTCTATGGTTTTCATGGTAATGGGGTCTTTTTCTTTTTCTTTTTCTTCGTTGGAGTCTGATTCAAAGACGATTTCAACATTTCTATTTTGAACTTCCATGGTGCCAATCGCTTTAAAACAGCTGTAGTTCCCAATTTTTTTACTTTCGTTTCTCAATTTCCAATTAAAGGTGCGTAAACTATCTTTAACCAAAAACGGCTTTCCAAACATGTTTTCTTCTCTGATAAGCTGTTGCTCTGCGATGTTTTTGTAAAGCACGGTTTTAGAGGTTCCTACTTTGACACTAATTGGACTATTGGCATTCGAAATGGATGGAGGAGACAAGCTTTCTTCTTCCAAAAAAAGAGAAGTATTCCCGTCAAAATGCAATTTATAATTGCGCTCGGACATTTGCTTCATAGAAGCTTTAAGGCTTTCTTTGATACTTTCAGGCATATCCGTTCCTTGGATTTCCAAATCAATCTTAGTTTTTGTGGAATAGGTTACCACGCCTTGTATATTTTGAGCGTTTAACCCGAACATTAATAAACAAATAGGGATGTAAAAAATTAGTTTCATGATTGTGATTTTGGGCGTAAAAAGTGGTTAAATTACAAGTGTAATTCCTCACTAAATTAGGTATTTTTTTATAGGATTCATTTTTAAAAGTGATATTAACACAATTTTCACACTAAAATAGTTAATCAGATTTTTATTTTAAGTCGTATAATGAGCTGCTAGTTTTCTGTAATTTTTAAATTTAGTTCCTGAATTGCCCCAATCAACAAGGGTATAAGCTCGGTATAGTTAATGGATAAATGCTGCTTTTGATCTGTTCCTTTATAGACCAAGTTGGGTAAAATTGTTTGAAGTTCTGAGGCCAACAATCCAAAATGGGTTTTGACGGTAGGGTCATTTTTTAGCTGATAGGCTTTAGGCTTTAATTGGGTAATGATTTCCAGCGCATTGGATGTGGGTTGGATATTTGTTTTTAAACGTTTATCAGAAAGGTTGGTAAATCCTGGACCAGTCCAATAGCCAGAAACATTGGTGTTTCCATTTTTAAGCATTACTAAAGCATCGGAACGCAGTGTTTTTGTATTCCCCGTTCCATTTCCGATGACGAACAAACGATCGGTAAGTTCCCAATTTCGTGTCCCCCCTTTTGGAGTATAGATGGTGTTGTACCGTCCAATTGAAGTTTCAGAATGACTTACCGCCGATGTCCCATTTCCCATAGCGGTGGTATACCACGCAGCGGAATTGGTTCCACTACCCAGTGCGGTTGCGTGATAGCCAGAAGCAATGGTATTACGTCCCATGGCAGTAGAATAGGTTCCTACATTTTTGTCATCCCATTGATCGCTTTGTGCAATACCAGCTCGAAAGGCTGCTTTACTTTTATCGAAAAAAAAACGTTTATTATCCTCATTAGAACCCTTAACATTTTCTAATTGACCACTTCCAAAAACAAAATCGTCGTTTTCAACATCTCCAAATGCATTACTGGTCACATGATTTTTATTGGTAAACACTCCAGTTTTAGATTGAATCAAGAGGGTTTGACTGTTTTGAAGGCTCAGTAAAATATTGTTTCCACCCTTAATGGTGATATTATTTCCATTTTCAAGACTTATCCTTGCTGTCGAAGTATCGGTTAGGGAAAGTGTTAATTGTTGATCATCTGTATTGTCTATGAAACGAGCCAGATTTATCATATTGCCTCTTATGATTTTTAAAGTATCGTTTTTCAATGACAATGTTTGATGATCTGTATTGATTTTAGAAAGATCAATCGTTTTGGGTGGCTCCTCATCATCTTCTAAAGAGAGCATTAAATGGTTCTCTTTCATCTCAAAAAGATCTATTTTTTGATGGTCTTGAACACTGCCAAACAGGGGAGCTAAATCAACGTTTCCACCGTTTTCAAGCGAGAGAATTGTACCCTTTAGTTTTAAATTAGGAGACTTGTCTTTTGTTAATAAAGGACCAAGGTCAACTTGATCGCCACGTTCTAAGGCAAGTGTTGTTCCGTTTAACGTTAATTTTTGATCATCTGTATTATCTAAATAAGGTGATAAATCGATTTCTTCTCCAGCATCTAAGGATAAAGCGTTGTTTTTTAAGTGTAGTTTTATTTCTTTTTCTTCGGTTTTGTTTTGGAGACACCTCCATTGTTTTATATCACTAAGATAAATTTCAAGGCAGTTGTTGGTCCTATTAAAAATCATTAGTGCATTGGGGATTTCTCTTTTAAAGGCACGATCTCTTTGAGAGCTGGTTAATCGTGGAATTAGAATGCCCTGCTTACTACTTTCTATTTCAAGGATGGAATAAGGATGAATGATCTGTGGATGATCTCCCATTTTAACTTGTCCAAATAGTGAAGAGCTCGATAATAATAAAAGGATTTTAAAAAAGTAGTTTTTGATGTTTTTCATGATCTAAGTTGTTTACTTTCTGTATGTTTATTTCAAGTATTTTATTCAATTTAATTGGTGTTTTCCAACCTAAAAAGGAGGGTCAAGCTGTGGTTTTTTCCATGGAGATGATTTTTTGGATCGAGATTAAATTGATAACTATATCCCATAGAGAAAAACTTTTTCTCATGAAAAAGTACGCCAACCGTCATGGCCTTTTGTGTTTTAAAACTCAAATAAAGCCCTCCCCATTGATGATGAATACTGCTTTGAAATTGAAAAGTGAGTGGGCTATAATCAAAATTATAAACCATAGCCGACAATTTAAGTAGCCATCTTTGGCTTAATTGTACTTCCCTTCCAGAACGTAATAGAAAAAATAAACGTTTTGAAAAGGCAAATTCTTGTTTATTTTTTGATCTGAGGTACTGCAATAATCGTGGAAGGGCTATAGAAATAAAATAATTTTTAACGATCAAGTAGGCTCCAATTCCCAAATTGGGATTTAAAAAAGATTGATTTTTTAATAAGGGGTCTTGAGCTACTTTATCTACAGATTTTAGTTCTTCAAAATTAAAGCTAGTATTTTCTATACCTGCTTTTATTCCCATACGGAGGAGACTGTTTTTATTTAATCGGATCCAATAGGAAAACTGTCCTAGCAACTGTACTCGGCTTTCTGTAAAGCTGTTGTAGTTACTTAAAAGTGCTCCATAGCTTGATTTTTTAGAAGTATTTGGAATTTCAAAAAAAAGGAACTGTTGTCGAGGGGCTCCAGAAATACCTAACCATTGGGTGTTAAAATCTGCTCCCAAAAGTGTATGGTTTAAAAGACCAATCCTTGCAGGGTTCAACAAGTTAAATTGTTGTGGAAAGAGCATTTGCATTCCGTCCCTTTGACCATTTAAAATGATGGAATATAAAACAATCAAAAAAGTAATATATTTTGTTGCCATAATGAATTGTATACCTACTTTCTTTTGAGATACAACCAGCCTGAGTAGTCAATTGCCCCATCACCCCTTATGTCAATTGTGTAATAATAGGCACCTGAATCCAATTTTATTGAATGCTTACTATCAATGCCCATCCAATCATTTTGATAGATGCCCTTGTGATAAAAAACACGTTTTGCTTGTTGGTTGTATATACAAATTTCAGTCGCTGCTGTAAGGGGTAAACCTTGGATTTTCCATCGGTCATTGATGCCGTCTTCATTGGGAGTGATTACTTGAGAAATAAGGATGGATTTGTTTAATTTCTTTGATTGAATTCCAAAACTAAGGGTATTAAAGGTGATAAAATCTATCGGAATTTTACTAGACAAGCCTCCTGATTCCCATGAAATAAGAGATTTTTGGGAGTCAGTATTTTCTTCTAAAAGACTTGGAATTGCTTCCCATTGATTAAAATTTAAACCAGCAATTTTGAGTTCTGTGAGGAGCTCGTTTTTTGTTGGGTCTTGTTCGAAATCACGTGCTAATTGATGTTTGGGGTTCCAATTTAGGCTGATATAAGCACTTCCCGCAGTGGTTTGCCATGACCAAAAATGATGTTTTGGAGGAGATGCTAGGCTATTGTTACTTGGGTAGAAGAATAGAGGAAGCCATTGATAGCTTATTTGCAATGCTATGGGATTATTTAAGGAAGTTACTCTCAGCGGACTAAATACGCCTTGATTTCCCGTTGGGAAACGAAAATCACCACTATGGTAGATGCGGACGGAACCATCCACATATGAATCATCACTTACTGCTTCCCATTGACTTTTTGAACCAAAAGAAACAACACTTTTGGAACTATTCCTGTCGGTGAATAAAATACCACCTTTAAAATATGTTTTGGGAAAAGCGATATGAAACTCAGTATTTGCTCCGATAACGAGATCCCCAAAAAAGCTGATCTGAGAATATCCATTAAATAAAAGAAAAAAGAGACTTAGCATCATATAAATATGAAGCCTATAGGTAGGAGTGTGTCTTATGGATTGGAGGCAAAACACAGGTATATTTTTAAGGAAATACTTTACCTATGTAAATTAATTAATTTTTAAAATAAAAACAAATCCTCCAAGATTTCATTAACCACTAACGAACAGACAATCCAGCTCTTCTTAGTAATGCATTAGGATCAGGGGTTTTACCGCGGAAGCGTTTATAAAGTTTCATGGGGTGTTCCGTTCCCCCTTTAGAGAGGATGTTTTCTAAAAATGAATCAGCAGTATCTTGGTCAAAAATACCTTTTTCTAAAAATAATTCAAAAGCATCGGCATCCAAAACTTCTGCCCATTTATAACTGTAATAGCCAGCAGAATATCCTCCTTGAAAAATATGTGAAAAAGCTGTGCTACTACTATTTTCTTCATGGTCTGGAGTGAATTGAAACCGTTTCAGCACCTTTGTTTCATGGGTTTTAATGTCTTGAATTTCACTAGCATTTTTCCCATGGTAGGAAAGGTCTAAAAAGCCAAAACTTAACTGTCGAAGTGTTTGTAACCCTTGTTGAAAATGCGTCGCTTTTTTTATCTTTTTTATCAGGTCAAACGGAATAAGTTCATCAGTTTCAAAATGACGCGCAAAGGTGGCTAAGGCTTCAGGTTGATAACACCAATTTTCCATAATTTGACTGGGTAATTCTACAAAGTCCCAAAACACACTTGTTCCGCTGAGGTTGCTATACGTCGTGTTGGCAAGAATACCGTGAAGTGCATGGCCGAATTCATGAAATAGCGTAGTAACTTCTTGAAAGGTCAATAATGAGGGCTGGGAAGCTGTAGGTCTTGAGAAATTACAAACAATCGAAATATGTGGGCGCTGTCCTTTTTTCTGAGAGCGGTAAGAGGTCATCCAGGCGCCATTGCGTTTTCCAGGACGTGGGAAAAAATCGGTATAAAGCAACGCGTAAAATTCCCCCTCTCGATTAAAAACTTCATAAACTTCGACTTCTTCGTGATAGCCTTCTAAGGTTTTGTTTTTAATAAAATCAAGCCCATATAATTTTTTAACAATTTCAAAAAGTCCTTTTTGGACTTTTTCTAGAGGAAAATAGGGTTTTAACGCTTGTTCATCTAAAGCTAATTGGGCCTGTTTTACTTTTTCTGAAACAAATGCAGTATCCCATTTTTCAAGAGATTTTAGTTTCAAATGTTCTCGAGCATAAGTTTCCATTTCTTTCCATTCACGTTCTGCAGCGGGAAGGGCTTTTTTATAGAGATCTTCCAAAAAGGAATGCACATTCTCTTCTGACTCGGCCATACGCTCTTCTAAAACAAAAGCTGCATGTGATGCATATCCCAACAACTGAGCCCGTTCCTTTCGCAGTTGGATGAGTTTTAAAATAATGCTGCTGTTGTTGTGTTTGTTTTGTTGAAAACCACGTTTACCAAAAGCAATACTCATGACTTTTCGTAATGCTCTATTTTCAGCATAGGTCATGAAAGGAACATAACTTGGGTAGTCCAAAGTAAACAGCCAACCTTTTTTACCTTTGGCTGTTGCCTGTGCTGCCGCCATTTCAATACTACTTTGTGGTAAGCCTTTCAAATCACTTTCTTCCTTCAGATGTAAACTAAAAGCATTGGTATCTGCCAAAACATTTTCACCAAAAGTGAGTCCAAGTTGTGCGAGTTCTGTATCAATAATGCGAAGTTGTTCTTTTTCTGAATCGGTAAGTAAGGCGCCGTTTCGAACAAATCCTTTGTATTCTTTTTCAAGGAGTGTTTTCTGTTCGGGGCTTAAGTTGTCTTGATTTTCGTGGGTATAAACAAATTTAATCCGTTCAAATAAGGCGGTGTTTAAACGAATATCGTTTTGAAATTTTGTTAACAGTGGGGCTGCCTGTTGGGCAATGGCTTGTAATTCATCAGAAGTTTCGGCACTGTTAAGGTTGAAAAGAATACCACTATTTCTACCAATCAGTTTTCCGCAATCTTCTAAAGTTTCTAGTGTGTTTTTAAATGTGGGTTTGTCTGTCTGTTTTACAACTTGATCAATTTCTTCCAAAGCCATTTTAAGGGTTTCTTCCAAAGCTGGAATAAAATGTTCTGGCTTTATTTTTGAAAATGGAATGGCCTGATTGGGGGTGTTGAAGGGCTTAATTAATGGATTTTCCAAAATGCTTTATAGATTTAAATTTTTACTACTATCGATGACTTTACTTTTGAGCCCTTCTTTATAGACTTCTATTTTATCACGAACGCAGTTGTCTGAAGCTCCAATTATTTGAGCAGCTAAGATTCCTGCATTTTTTGCTCCGTTAAGTGCCACCGTTGCTACGGGAACTCCACCAGGCATTTGAAGTATGGATAATACAGAATCCCAACCATCAATGGAATTACTGGATTTTACAGGAACACCAATTACTGGAAGAGGTGTTAGGGAGGCAATCATTCCGGGAAGATGAGCCGCACCGCCTGCTCCTGCAATAATTACTTTAAGTCCTCTTTTGTGTGCCTGTTGTCCATAAGTGACCATTTTTTCAGGGGTTCGGTGGGCTGATACAATATCCACTTCAATTTCGATATCAAAACCTTTAAGAATATCTATCGCCTCTTGCATCACCGGAAGATCCGATTGACTGCCCATAATAATACCTACTTCTGCCATGTTATTTTGAAATTACTGAAATTGTTTCTTTTACTTGTGCTGCTATTTCACGGGCTTTTTCTAAAGCCTCATGAACAATAGTCACATGCCCCATTTTACGAAAGGGACGTGTTTCTTTTTTACCGTAAATGTGTGGGATTACCCCATCAATAGTTAAAATTTGATCAATATTTTTATAATGCACAGGCCCTTGATGTCCCTCAGCGCCGACTAAGTTAACCATTACTGCACTGACTTTATTATCTGTTTGTCCTAAGGGTAAATCTAATAAAGCCCTTATGTGTTGTTCAAACTGACAAGTGTAGGAGGCTTCTATGGAAAAATGCCCACTATTGTGTGGTCGAGGTGCAACTTCGTTGACCAATATTTCTTCATCAGCGGTTAAAAATAGTTCCACGGCCAATAATCCAACATGTTGGTAGGTTTGTGATACTTTTAGCGCTACAGCTTTTGCTTTTTCTGTAATTTTTGGAGAAACCCTAGCTGGACATAAAACGTATTCGACTTGATTGGCGGTAGGATGAAATTCCATTTCGACGACAGGATAAGTAACTATTTCCCCCTGCGGTCTCCTACAAACAATCACAGCCAACTCTTTTTCAAAGGGAATAAGATCTTCAATCAAACACATTCCTTCTCCGATACTTTCCAAGTCACTATTGGAACGAACTACTTTAACGCCATAACCATCATATCCCATGGAGGCAGATTTCCATACAAATGGAAAAGAAAGTTGTCCTCTTGCAACCCCATCCTTGACGGCTTCTTTTGAACTATAGTTTTTAAAAAGTGCCGTGGGGATTTTGTGTTGTTGATAAAATTCTTTTTGAGTGCATTTATTTTGGATTTTCTTCAAGACTTTGGGTTGTGGGTAAACTTTAACCCCCATTTGTTCCAAAGTTTCTAAGGCGTCCACATTGACATTTTCAATTTCGATGGTAAGTACATCAACCGATTTTCCAAAGGCAACAACAGTGTCATAATCCATTAAATCTCCCTGAACAAAATGGTCGCAGGCTATACGTGAAGGCGCGGAATTGCTAGGATCAAGTACCTGTGTTTTGATGTCCCATTTTCGGGTAGTGTATAACAACATTTTACCCAATTGTCCTCCTCCGAGAATGCCTAATGTTTTATTCGATGAAAAAAAGCTCATTTAATTCTTTTTGCAAAAATAGGATAAGTTTCTTGGAATCTAAAAAACCGACCAAATTGGATATCTTTGCGCAGACCAAAAAATATTTTAAATGATTAATATTGTTTTATTCGGGAAACCTGGAGCAGGAAAAGGAACGCAAGCAGCCTTTTTAAAGGAGCATTACCAATTGGTGCATATTTCCACGGGTGACCTCTTTCGGTTTAATATTAAAAATCAAACAGCATTGGGTCAATCGGCTCAATCTTATATGGATAAAGGCGAATTGGTCCCCGATCAAGTAACCATCGATATGTTGGAGGCTGAAGTGGATAAAAATCCAGAGGCAAAAGGATTTATTTTTGATGGTTTTCCAAGAACCACGGAGCAAGCCAAAGCGTTGGATACTTTTTTGACCACCAAAAAAATGACTATTAGCGCGACAATCGCTCTGGATGCCTCGGATGATGTTCTAGTTGAACGACTTCTACACAGAGGGAAAACGAGTGGCCGATCTGACGATCAAGATGAATCCAAAATTCGAAATCGCTTCGAAGAGTACACCGCCAAAACAGCTCCCTTAAAGTCTTTTTATGAAGCCCAAGGCAAATTCCATAGCATTAATGGAATTGGGGAAATTGATGCTATTACATTGCGTTTGAAAAATGTAATTGATGGATTACTTTAAGATATGACGGAAGGAAATTTTGTTGATTATGTAAAACTGTTTATCACTTCTGGAAATGGAGGAAAAGGCTCTGTTCATTTACACCGTGAAAAGTTTATAACCAAGGGAGGTCCTGACGGAGGGGATGGAGGTCGCGGAGGACACGTAATTCTTAGAGCAAATTCTAATCTTTGGACATTGTATTCCTTTAAGTTTAAAAAACATTTTATAGCTGGTCATGGTGGGGATGGAAGTAAAAGTAGAAGTAGTGGGGCACAAGGGGAAGACGCTATCATCGAGTTGCCACTGGGAACGTTGATTCGTGATACAGAGTCCAACACTATTATTGCAGAAATTACAGAAGAAAATCAAGAAGTAATCTTATTGGAAGGAGGACTCGGAGGTCGTGGAAATTGGCATTTTCGATCAGCAACACGTCAGACTCCACGTTATGCACAACCTGGAAGAGAAGGAATCACAAAACAAATTACCCTAGAATTAAAGGTTTTAGCTGATGTGGGATTGGTAGGTTTCCCCAACGCTGGTAAATCCACACTGTTAGCAGCATTAACAGCTGCTAAACCTAAAATTGCCAATTATGAATTTACGACGCTAAAACCCAATTTGGGTATCGTTGAATATCGGGATTATCGTTCTTTTGTGATGGCAGACATTCCTGGAATCATTGAGGGGGCTGCAGAGGGAAAAGGTTTGGGACATTATTTCTTAAGACATATTGAACGAAATTCAGTGCTCCTTTTTTTAATTCCTTCGGATACCCGCGATCTCAAAACAGAATTTGATATTTTGATGAATGAACTTATAAAATACAACCCAGAATTGTTGGATAAAAATTATGCTGTGGCCTTGTCAAAATCAGATTTATTAGATGAAGAGTTAGTCGCTGCTTATCAAAAGGAACTTGAGGATAATTTTCCAAACATACCTTTTTACATCATTTCTAGTGTTGCTCAGAAAGGACTTCTCGAACTCAAAGATGGTTTGTGGAATTTGATTAACACCAAGGACGTTTCTTAGGATGATCCAGCAATAATTATTTTTAACCCTATTTTTAAACGTCTATCTTTTAAAAAATATTATGACCATTAAACGTATACATTTTATCGCTATCGGTGGAAGCGCAATGCATAGTTTAGCATTAGCCTTGGTCAAAGAAGGGCATCAGGTTAGTGGGAGTGATGATGCTATTTTTGAACCCTCCAAGTCAAAATTAGAAGCCCAAGGAATTCATCCAGACACCTTAGGGTGGTTTCCAGAAAAAATCACACCTGCGATCGATAGCATTATTTTAGGGATGCATGCTCAACCAAATAACCCGGAGTTGTTAAAAGCACAAGACTTAGGGATACCTGTTTATTCCTATCCAGAATTTTTATATAAGGTTTCAGAAGCCAAAACGCGCGTCGTTATTGCTGGAAGTCATGGTAAAACATCGATTACTGCCATGATCTTACAGGTGTTGCATTATCACGATCAAACGACTGATTTTATGGTGGGAGCACCTGTCCTTAACCTTCCAGAGACCATTTCTATAACGGATGAAAATGATTTTATGCTGTTAGAAGGAGATGAATACTTGTCTTCTCCGATCGACCGACGGCCAAAGTTTTTGTGGTATCGTCCACAAATAGCTTTGATTAGTGGAATTGCGTGGGATCATGTCAATGTGTTTCCAACCGAAGAAGATTATCAACATCAATTTGAATTGTTTATTGAGAGTATTTCTCCAGGTGGGGTTTTGGTCTATAATGCGGATGACCCCGTGCTCAATAACATGGTTTTATCATCAACGCACCCCATTAAAAAAATTCCCTATCAACTTCCTGATTCTAAAATCATTTCAGGGACCACCTTTTTACAAACACCAGAAGGCCCATTGCCTTTGGCAGTGTTTGGAAAACACAATCTGTCTAATTTGGCTGGAGCACAATGGATTTGTCAATTAATGGGGATTGACAGTGTTGATTTCTATGAAGCTATTCCACAATTTAAAGGAGCAGCAAGGCGCTTGGAGCAAATAGCTAAAGGACAAAGTAGTTTTTTATTTAAAGATTTTGCACATGCACCGAGTAAAGTTCGTGCAACAACTCAAGCAGTTTGCGAACAATTTTCAGACCATCGTATTATTGCCTGTTTTGAGTTACATACCTACAGTAGCCTAGATCCCTCTTTTATCGCCGCTTATGCCGATACTTTAACAGGGGTAGATCAAGCAGTTATTTTCTTCGACCCAGAGGCATTAAAAATTAAAAAGCGTCCTCCATTGGAAGAAACAACCATTCGAGCAGCCTTTAAAGGTGTTGCCTTGGAAGTGATTACGGTTCCCTCCACTTTTGAAGATTACCTTTTACAACAATCCTATACAAATACCGTTTTGTTGTTGATGAGTTCTGGAAATTATGGAGGGCTTAATTGGGAACGGATTCAAGAACGGGTCAATAGCTTCTAATCCAAAATTTAAATTAGTATCTTTACTTTTTAACTTAAAGGAGTCAAGGAATGCCCCCCAAATTCACCATTAAACAATGGGATCAACAAGACCGTCCACGTGAAAAGTTTCAAGCAAAAGGCGCTGCAAATTTATCTAATGCAGAACTTTTAGCCATTCTTATTGGAAGTGGGTCTAAAGATGAAAATGCGGTAAGTTTGATGCGCCGGTTGTTGGCTGATAATGAACATGACTTGAGTGTTTTAAGCCGAATAGCGCTAGAAAAAATTCAGGAATTAAAAGGCTTAGGACCCGTAAAAGCAATAAAAATTAAAGCAGCATTGGAGTTGGGAAAAAGAATGCAGCAACAGCTTCCCAAAGACCGAAAAATCTTAACCAATAGTCGTTTGTCCTACAACAGTATTTTTTCTGAACTGTCCCATCTGGAACATGAAGAGTTTTGGATATTATATCTGAATCAATCCAATCGTTTGTTACAAAAGTGGTGTTTGAGCCGAGGAGGGATTTCACAAACAACAGTGGATGTACGTTTGGCTTTAAAACGCGCCTTGGAACTTGGAGCTACAGCAATGATTTTAGTTCACAATCATCCATCAGGAGGATTAATTCCAAGCCAAAGTGATAAGACAATAACACGAAAATTTAAAAATGCAGCTGCAAATTTTGATATTCGTATTTTAGATCATCTGATTATTTCTGAAAAAGGTTACTTTAGCTTTGCTGATGATAATATTCTCTAAATGCTGCTGGTTTACACGCACAAAATTACACCTCGATTAATCTATATTTTCAAGCATATTTTTGAGAAAATGCTTGAAATACCCGTTGATTTTAGTTCTAATATAGAAGTTTTTGTAGCCCATTCAGGACCTAAAATCAGCTATACCTTTAAACCACTTGGGAAAGAATTTTTTATTGAAGCACAGCCTCTTTTGTTTGAACAAGGAGTAGAACATATTTCTATCAATGTTGATGAATGGAAGGGAATCCCCTGTTTTTTCAAATCCTCTAAAAGGTCACAAATTCCTTATGATATTTTTGCGGCAAGCTTTTACTTAATAACGCGTTACGAAGAAAAACTGATTCATTTAAAAGATGTTTTGGGTCGCTATCCTCCCGAAGAAAGCCTTGCTTATAAAAATAATTTTCTGACTGTTCCAGTTGTCGACCATTGGGTGTGTCATTTTTATGAAGTTTTGGAGGCCTATTTTCCAAATTTCCCAAAGCGGAGAAAAGAACAGCCTCGTTGGTATCCTCTTTTTGATATTGCCATACCTTATCGTTACTTACAGCGTTCTGTTTTCGCAATGGTTTCTGATTGTATAGGAGCATTAAGCCGTTTACAGCTTTTAAGTGTGTTTAAACAACTTTTTGTATTGCTTCGCTTAAGAAAAGATCCTTATGATAATTATGCGGAATTGGAGCAACTTACAAAGCGCTATAACTTACAGCCTCACTTCTTTATTTTATATGCGGACAATACGTTATATGAAAGTACTACTTCCATTTATAATACTGTTTATCAAACTTTGATTAAGGGCCTTTCTGATTTTGCACAAGTATCCCTTCTCCTTTCGTACAATGCAAAAAGATCCAGTACTTTCCTTAGGAAGGATAAAAAAAACCTTCTGACATTGACACATAGAACCATTAATGCAGTCCGGATGCATCGCGGACTTGTAGATACTGGAAAAATATACAACCGACTGGTAGATGAAGAAATTCAAAAGGACTTTAGTATGGGCTATCCCCATACAATTGGATTTAGGGCTGGAACTTCCGTTCCATTCTACTATTTCGATTTGTCTAATGAATTGCAACTTCCCTTATTAATAAATCCTGTAGTTGCGACCTTTTCCTCCTTAAAAAAATATTCCGCTGAAAAAGCATTTGCTAAATTGCAAACAGTATATAAAAACCTCCCCCTGTCAACAGCAATACATTGTATAGCGTTTACCAATGAAATTTTAAATAAAGATTCTTACAACATGTTGTGGCAGAAACAATTCATTAATTATTTAAAATGGCATGCTAGACCTCACTAAAATCACTGATATTTTTTTTGATCTTGACCACACACTATGGGATTTTGAAAAAAATTCAGCTTTGACCTTTGAAAAAATTTTTAATCAAAAGCAATTAGATCTTCCGCTACCCGCTTTTTTAGCAACTTATAACCCCATTAATCATCATTTTTGGAAGTTGTATCGCAATAATGAAATTACACAAGACGACTTGCGATATCAGCGTTTGGCTGCTACTTTTTCAGCCTTGAATATCCCTGTAAAAGATGCAGATATTGTGGAAATTTCAGATCAATATATAAAGTATCTATCGGAGTTTCCTCACCTTTTCGATGGGACACATCGTTTGCTAAAACATTTAAAAAATGATTACACCCTTCATATCATTACCAACGGTTTTGAATTGGTTCAGCATCACAAAATTAAAAACTCTGGATTGGGAACTTATTTTGATCAGGTATTTACAGCAGAGAAAGTAGGCTTTAAAAAGCCCCATCCTCAAATTTTTAAAGAAGCCTTAAAGCAAACAGCAACATCAGCCACAGCGGCATTAATGATTGGGGATAGTTTGGAAGCAGACATTTTAGGGGCTTTAGATAATGGGATGCAGGCAATACATTTCAATTCCCATCAAGAGGATCTCCATGACCATTGTGTTATTGTTGATTCATTGGAGGAAATAACTCAAATTTTCTCAACTTAAAATAAAACTTTTTGATCTCTACTAAACTTTCGGTTGAATCAATGTTATTATATATATTTTTGTAAAATGTATTTGAAAGAAGCGCAAAAAATTGTCGATGAATGGATTCAACAGCACGGCGTTCGCTATTTTAATGAGTTAACCAATATGGCTCAACTTACCGAAGAGGTTGGTGAAGTTGCCCGAATAATAGCACGACGTTACGGTGAACAAAGTGAAAAAGCAACAGACCGAACCAAAGATTTGGGGGAAGAGTTGGCCGATGTAATTTTTGTTGTTCTCTGTTTGGCCAATCAAACTGGAGTTGATCTCCAAAAAGCCTTTGATGCTAAAATGAGTTTAAAAACAGAACGAGACCATGATCGACATCAAAACAATCCAAAATTAAAACCCTAAGGATTAATGAATATTGCTATATCGCATTTAAAAAAGACGTGTAATGGCGAACTAAAGATTACAGGTTCAAAAAGTGAGTCGAACCGTTTGTTGTTGCTTCAATCCATGATTTCTTCGCTAGTTATTGAGAATTGTTCGAATTCTGATGATAGCCGAGTAATGAAACAAGCACTGCGCTCCAATGAAACCTTGGTTGATGTGCATCACGCTGGTACCGCTATGCGTTTTTTAACAGCTTATTTTTCGATTAAACAAGGTAGAGAAACCCTTTTAACGGGTTCTTCCCGTATGCAGGAACGTCCAATTAAAATTCTAGTCGAGGCGCTGCAATCTTTGGGTGCTGACATTACTTATGAGAAGAAAGAGGGCTATCCTCCACTTCGAATTAAAGGGGTTACTTTGACTAAAAACAGGGTATCTTTACCAGCCAATATAAGCAGTCAATATATTTCCTCTTTGATGCTAATAGGCTCCTTTTTAAAAGAGGGCCTCTATATTGATTTGGTAGGCGATATTACTTCTATTCCCTATATTAAAATGACAAAATCCTTATTGGAACGTGTAGGTGTTTCGGTTCAATTTGAGGATAAAACCATTCGTATTGATCCTGTTAAAAAACTCGACTATCAACTTCAAACTGTTGAATCTGATTGGAGTTCAGCCTCTTATTTTTTTAGTATAGTTGCGCTAGCAGAACAAGCAACAATTCGTCTAAAAAGCTACCGTGAAGATAGCCTTCAGGGGGATGCAAGTTTAAGGGCTATTTACAATGAGTTGGGGGTAAAATCCTATTTTGAAGAAGACAATACCCTTGTGCTTACCAAAATGAAAAACTTTAGTTTACCTAAAACAATAGTTTTAGACCTTAAAGTTGCCCCCGATATAGCTCAAACAATCGCTGTTAGTTGTTACGGTTTAGGTATTGGTTGTACGCTAACGGGATTACATACTCTTAAGATTAAAGAAACCGATCGCCTTGAGGCCTTGGATACTGAATTAAAAAAATTAGGGGCTCAAATCAGTGTTACTAATGACAGCCTAACACTCCTTGAGGGGAATAACTTTCAAAAAAATTGTTCTATTCCAACCTATTCTGACCATCGGATGGCAATGGCCTTCGCTCCTTTAGCACTTAAAATACCTTTGCAGATTGAAGAAGCAGGTGTGGTTTCAAAGTCTTATCCTAATTTTTGGGTAGATCTTGAAAGCATCGGTTTTGAGCTGAAAAAAAGATAAGTGCCAAATTACTTGACAACGCCTGTTTTCGGATAGTATATTTGCAAGCTAAAAATTATATATGAAGCTTTCTAATTTTAACTTTGATTTACCCAAATCACTTTTGGCACAACGTCCTTCACCTGATCGTGATGAGTCTCGTTTAATGGTCTTAGATCGTAAAGATCAATCCATTAAACACCACTCTTTTAAGGATGTCATTAATTTTTTTGATGATGGTGATGTGATGGTGTTGAACAACACGAAAGTTTTTCCAGCCCGCTTGTTTGGGAATAAAGAAAAAACAGGAGCACGTATAGAAGTTTTTTTATTACGAGAACTCAATCAAGAGCAACGCCTTTGGGATGTTTTGGTTGATCCTGCACGAAAAATACGAATAGGAAATAAATTATATTTTGGTGATGATGAAAGCTTGGTGGCTGAAGTCATTGACAACACTACATCTCGTGGTCGTACACTTCGATTTTTATTCGACGGTTCTTATGCCGAGTTTAGAAGAAAGCTTAAAGAATTAGGACAAACTCCTTTGCCGAAGTATATCAACCGACCTGTGGATGCGGAGGATAAAGAACGGTATCAAACCATTTATGCCAAACACGAGGGAGCAGTAGCTGCCCCAACAGCTGGACTTCATTTCTCAAAGCATTTGCTGAAGCGTCTTGAAATTAAAGGTGTCGATTTAGCGGAGCTAACACTTCACGTTGGCTTAGGTACATTTAGTCCTGTTGAAGTAGAGGATTTATCGAAACATAAAATGGACTCAGAAGAGCTTATTATTGAAGAATCAGCTGTACAAATAGTGAATTCAGCACAACAACAAAAAAAACGTATTTGTGCCGTAGGAACGACAGTGATGCGTGGATTGGAAAGTTCTGTATCCTCTTCTGGAACCTTAAATCCATATTCTGGATGGACCAATAAATTTATTTTTCCACCCTATGATTTTTCTATTGCTAATTGTATGATCACCAATTTCCACGTTCCAAAGTCCACACTTTTGATGATGGTTTCTGCATTTGCTGATCCTGATTTTATTAAAGAAGCTTACAGTGTTGCAATTAAAGAGAATTATAACTTTTACTCTTATGGCGATGCCATGTTGATTTTATAAATTTTTATTCAATTACTTTCGAGTGATTTCTAATACTTTCAATTGAACAGTTTACTCAAAAAAGATGTCCGCGCATTGTCAAAAGAAGCATTGCAAGACTTTTTTATCTCTCACGGAGTTCCCTCATTTCGAGGGAAACAAGTTTATCAGTGGCTTTGGCAAAAAGGAGTTCACTCCTTTTCGGAGATGACCAACCTCTCCTTAGATCATCGACAACTTCTTGAAACCCATTTTGTTATTAATCATATTGCTATTGATCAACAACAAAAGAGTACTGATGGCACCATAAAAAACGCTGTAAAACTTCATGATGATTGTGTGGTGGAATCTGTTTTGATTCCAACACCCAAGCGAACGACAGCCTGTGTTTCTTCTCAGGTAGGCTGTAGTTTGGATTGTACGTTTTGTGCGACTGCTTCCATTAAGCGAATGCGTAATTTAAATGTTGATGAAATTTATGATCAAGTGGTTTCAATGGATCAACAAAGTAAGTTATACTACAAAATGCCATTAAGTAATATTGTTTTTATGGGAATGGGTGAACCTTTAATGAATTATAATAATGTCAAAGGAGCCATTGATAAAATCACCCATCCTGAGGGCTTGGGAATGGCTTCTAAACGAATTACGTTATCTACATCGGGCATTCCCAAACTCATTCGAAAGATGGCCGATGACAAGGTGAAGTTCGGACTAGCTGTCTCCCTTCACAGTGCACGGCAAGAGGTTCGAGAAACCATCATGCCTTTTGCTCGAAGGTTTCCCCTAGAAGAATTGAAGGAGGCATTAGTGTATTGGTATATGCAAACCAAACAACGAGTTACTTTTGAATATGTTGTTTGGAAAGGGATTAATGATCAATCTGAAGATGTTGCGGCTTTGGTCCGTTTTTGTAAAACCATTCCTTCGAAAGTGAATATAATTGAATATAACCCAATATCAGGAGGTACCTTTGAACAGGCTGATAGGTCTGTTGTTGATCGTTATATGCGTGCTCTTGATGCTGTTGGAGTAAAAGCGACATTTCGTCGCTCTCGGGGGAGAGATATTGATGCTGCTTGTGGGCAGTTAGCCAATAAAAAAGAGAATTAGGTTCACCTGTATTTTTTAAAGCAATTTGTATAGATTTGGTATCTTTGACGTTGTATGAAAGTTGTTGAGCAGATAAAAGAACCCATCTATGAAGAGATGGAACTTTTTGAAAAAAAAGTGGTTAAATCCATGTCTTCCAATGTAGCCTTGCTCAACAGAATTACCCACTTCATTATTAACCGCAAAGGAAAACAAATGCGTCCAATGTTTGTTTTCTTGGTTGCCAAGCTTCTTGGTGGTGGAAAAGTGAATGAGCGCTCTTATAGAGGGGCATCCGTCATTGAGCTCATTCATACAGCTACTTTAGTGCATGACGATGTGGTGGATGATAGTAATCAACGGCGAGGATTTTTTTCCTTAAATGCACTATGGAAAAATAAAATTGCAGTTCTTGTTGGAGACTACTTGTTGTCCAAAGGATTATTGCTCTCTATTGAAAATGAAGATTTTGACTTATTAAAAATTATTTCAGTAGCTGTAAGAGAAATGAGTCAAGGTGAATTGCTCCAAATAGAAAAAGCGAGAGACTTAGATATTACTGAATCGGTTTATTACGAAATTATCAGGCAAAAAACAGCAACCCTTTTAGCTGCATGTTGCGCAATAGGAGCCAAGTCCGTTGGTGCCTCAGATGAATCCGTGGATAAAATGCATACTTTTGGACAATTGCTGGGCATGGCTTTTCAGATCAAAGATGATTTATTTGATTACGGGACTGCCCGAATTGGAAAACCTACAGGGATTGATATTAAAGAGCAAAAAATGACCTTACCCCTAATTCATACTCTCAATACAGTATCATCAAAAGAAAAAAAATGGCTGGTTAACAGTATCAAAAATCAAAATAAAAATAAAGAACGTGTTAAAGAAGTAATTAAGAAAGTCATAAATACTGGTGGACTTGATTTTGCTATAGAAAAAATGAATGCGTATCGTGACGAAGCTTTGGCCATTTTATTTGAGTTTCCTAAAAATGAATATAGAGACCGTTTGGAGCTTATGGTCAAGTATGTTGTTGAACGAGAAATTTAAATAACTACTTTTCGACCCTTCTTTATGGAATCTCCGAATAAATAGTTTAATTCCTTTTTTACTAAATAATTAAACGGATACCATTATTTTAGTAGTCAATATTATTATCAAAATTCCATCCATTGATTAAAAAATCCACCATTGATGAAGTTTACGAGACCGCTCGGGTTGAGGAAGTGATTGGTGATTTTGTTGTCTTAAAAAAGTCAGGATCGAGTTTTAAAGGCTTAAGTCCTTTTTCACAGGAGCGAACACCAAGTTTTATGGTTTCTCCTGTAAAACAAATTTGGAAAGATTTTAGTAGTGGAAAAGGAGGGAATGTTGTCGCCTTTTTGATGGAGCATGAGCATTTTACTTATCCTGAAGCCATTCGCTATTTGGCGAAGAAATACAATATTGAAATTGAAGAGACAGAACAAACAGATCGCGAAAAAGAGCGCGCTAATGAACTGGAAAGTCTCTACTTAGTTGCGAAGTACGCCAAAGAAACTTTTGAAAAAAATCTTTGGGAAAGTGAACAAGGAAAAGCCATAGGCTTGACCTATTTTAAAGAGCGAAATTTTACAGAAGCGACCATCCGTGACTTTGCATTAGGATTTACATTTGAAAAGAAAGATTCTTTTTATCAAACGGCTAAAAAAGCGGGGTATTCTGAAGATTTTTTGGAGAAGACAGGACTGGTTATTTTGAATGAATTTGGGGCGGTTGACCGTTTTAGAGGTCGCGTTATGTTTCCTATTCGTAGTATGTCCGGTCGGATTCAAGGTTTTGGTGGACGCATTTTATCCGACTCAAAAAAAACAGCCAAATACCTCAATTCACCCGAAAGTGATATCTATCACAAGAGTAAGGTGCTTTATGGGATTTATGAATCTAAAAAAACTATAGCAAAAGACGATTTATGCTATCTCGTTGAAGGTTATACTGATGTTATACAACTCCATCAAAAGGGGGTTAAAAACGTGGTTTCCTCGTCAGGAACTGCTTTGACTCCTGATCAAATTCGAATGATTCGTCGTCTTACTTCAAATATTGTTGTTTTATTTGATGGTGATACAGCTGGATTAAACGCAGCCATACGAGGTGTTGATTTAATTTTGGAACAAGGGATGAATGTTCGCGTTTGTTCTTTTCCCGACGGGGAAGATCCAGATAGTTTTGCCCAAAAAAACTCGGAAGACAGTTTACGGACTTATTTAAAAGAAAATGCTAAAGACTTTATCCAGTTTAAGACAACGCTGTTACTTGACGAAGCTGCTGATGATCCGATAAAAAAAGCAAAAATAATTAGGGATATTATCCTGAGTATTTCAAAAATTCCCGATCAGATTCAACAAGAGCTTTATGTTCAACGGACTGCTACTTTACTTAATATTTCTGAATCCGTTTTATTTAATACACTTGCCCAAGAAAAACACAAAAAAACAGGTGTTTCTAGAACCACCAACAAAGCGCCTTCTGTACCCACAGTTTCTCTTAAAGCCACGACTTCTGAGGTAGAAAAACACAATCCGCTTCTAGAACTCGAAAAACAAATTATTAGTATTCTCTTGCATTATGGAAACCAAGAAGCTGAATTTGATGAAATTTTACTACGAACAGATGAATCTGGAAATCTTATTGAAGAGTCCAAAGTAATTAGCACAAAAGTTCACGAAAAAATATTTTTGGACTTACAACAAGACGAAGTAGAGTTAATACAGCCTGAATTCCAACAACTTTATCAACAATTGATTGGTCTTTATCAAACGGAAGGGGAGGTTCAGCCAGAAAAAATTGTACAACAAACAGACCCCAAACTGGGGCAAATCATCTCTGATATTTTAATGGTCGATGAAAAACATCAGCTTCACGACTGGGAAAAGAAAAATATTTTTGTTCGAGATAGAAAAAGTTCTGTAGGTCAGTTAGTTAGTGAAACCATTCTTACCTTACGACGGTATTTGATTGACCAAAAAATACAATCTTTAGTAAAGAAAACACAAGTGGTTGAAGAGGGAAATAATGCAGCAGTTCTTGAGGATATAATGAGCTATCAAGGATTAAAAAAACTGCTGTCTCTCAAACTCAATCGCGTTCTTTAAAGAATATCCAAATTTCGTGCTTGTTGATATAAATCAACGACACTTCGGACATGTAATTTTTTCATAATCCGGCTTTTGTAGGTGTTGATTGTCTTTTGATGAATTTCCAAAATATTAGCAATATCCACATTGCGTTTACCTTCCACCAAATATTTGAGTACTTCAACCTCTCTTGCGGATAGTTTTCCAAAAACTGTTCTTGGTTTTCTAACATCAATATTTCTCGTTATTTCATTGGCAAAATTGGTTGTGATATGGTACCTGTCTTGATAAACATTTTCAATAGCTTCTGTGATCACTTCTTGCTTTGCTTTTTTGGAAAGAAACCCAGTTGCCCCTGCTTTTAGAATGGATACGGCATAGACAGAATTTGGAAACGAGGTGTAAATTAAGATACTAATATTTGGATAAAATTTCTTGACATCTTTAATCATTTTAATGAGGCTTCCTCCAGGTAAATCCATTTCACTAATGACAACATCAATATCTTCAAGTTCTAATGCTTCCATAAGCTCTTTAACATCATAGGCAACAATGTCAACACTAATATGATCGGTTTCTTTAAAGAAATCCTTAAAACCATTATGGATAATAGGGTGTGGATCTAGTAAGGCAGTTTTAATTTGCATAGTAATTAGCTTTGGGGCAGTTACCATACAAAGATAGTAAACAATTACAATAGTTTCAAAGGAATTTCACAAACGGGAATTGGAAGCATCTTATGTTTGTTTTGAGAATTGAACTTTTTATAGTTGTTGAAAGCAAGTGTCTCTTCTTGAGTAAAACTTTTAGGGTCGAGACCTTTTTGATCTGCCTGCATGGCCCATTCCAATTTTTCATAGCTCACGCCAAGTTGCTCTTCGTCAGTCCTGTCGTCACTCCAAAGGCCATCAGTTGGTGCTGCAGTTTGAATACTTTTAATAATTTCTAAATGTTCGGCAAGACCGTAAACTTCTGTTTTCAACAGATCTGCAATTGGACTAAGATCAACCCCTCCATCACCGTATTTTGTGTAAAAACCAACGCCAAAGTCTTCTACTTTATTTCCAGTCCCTGCGACTAAATAGCGATGAAGTGCTGCAAAATAATATAAAGTACTCATGCGAAAACGTGCTCTGGTATTCGCTAAACTTAAAAGTTGTTGCTCATGGTTATCTTCTGAAGGAAGCGTTGTTTTGAACTGCTCAAATACCTCCGTAAGTTGGATGGTATGATGGGAAACGTTTGAGAATTTTGATTCCAACCATTTAATATGATCATGAGCTCTATTTACTTGATCTTTTTGTTGATGAATGGGCATTTCTATACACAGTAATGGCTTTCCTGTCAGTGCACACAAGGTAGACGTAACAGCAGAGTCGATTCCCCCGGAAACCCCTACAACAAATCCTTTCATTCCTGCATTGTCAATGTATTCATTAAGCCATTGAACAATGTGTTCCACTATTTTTTCGGGTGATTTCATTTTCTATTTGGTTTATAGCAATTAAATTTGTTTAAAATTAAGACATTTGAGTTTTAATTAAAAAAACAATTTTTAGAAATGGTAAAAAAAAGAAAATTTTTGAGAATTACTGTTCGATTTTTTCTTTTTGGGGCCATTTTGGGCTGTGATTCAATTGCCAACGAAGAGAAAGAAATCAATATGATTCCGGTTACTTTGGAGATTGATCGTTTTGACCGAAAATTTTATCAATCAGGGGCAGATCGAATTCCGACACTTAAAAAAGAATACCCTTATTTGTTTCCTGTTCAATTTCCTGATAGTATTTGGGCAAACCGTCAAAAAGATTCCTTGCAGCGTCTCTTACAAAACGCTATAGAAATTACTTTCCCTTCTTTGGATTTTTTAGAAAAAGAATTAGCTCATCTGTTTCAACACATTAAGTTTTATTTTCCAGAAGTTAAAATTCCCCATACTATTTCACTGACTAATAATGTTGATTATCAGGTTAAAACGATCTATTCAGATAGCCTTTTACTCCTTTCATTAGACACTTTTCTAGGGAGTGAGCATCCACTTTATGAAGGTATCCCCCAATATATTCGAAAGGAAATGAATATTTCTTACCTGCCCTCTCAAGTGGTTGACAAGCTTAGTGATTTTTATGTTTCGCCACCTGAAGACCGAACTTTACTTGCTCAAATGCTTTATCACGGTAAAAAAATGTATTTGCAGGATTTGCTGCTTCCTCATATTGATGAAGGTTTTAGGATAGGGTTCACCTCAGCGGAGATGGATTGGGTAAATACAAACGAACGTTATATATGGCAGTATTTTATTGAAAAGGAAATTTTATATGGAACAGATCCCAATTTAGCTGCTCGTTTTATCAATCCTGCGCCATTTTCTAAATTCTATTTAGCGATTGATAATGAAACCCCTGGAGGTATTGGCCGATGGGTGGGAATGCAAATTGTAAAATCATATGTTAAAAAATATCCAAAGACACCCATCGACCAACTTTTAAAATTACCTACTCAAGTTCTCTTTAATGATTCAAATTATAAACCAAAACGTTAATGGCAATTCATAAAAAAACAACCATCTCGATTGAAGTAGGTCTTGATGAAAATAATTTACCAGAACAGATGGAGTGGTCCGCACCCGATGGAGGAATATCCAAGGAAGCTGCCCAAGCAATGCTTTTGTCCATTTGGGACGGTAAAAATCAAGAGACTTTAAAAATGGACTTATGGATAAAAGAAATGCCAGTAGATCAAATGCAGCTTTTTTTCTATCAAAGTTTAATGTCAATGAGTGACACCTTCTTTAAGGCTACTCAAGATGAAAAAATGACTGCAACTATGCGTGACTTTTGCGCCTATTTTGCGGAGAAATTAGAGATTAAATTACCCTAAAATAAGGGAGATTTGGAATGCTCCTCATTAAGAGAGTCGATATAATTCAGTAGCTCATCGTTACCAATTTTTTTTGTAGATGAAGTGATGAATATTTGTGGAACTTCTTCCCAAGCACCTTCAAGCAAAGTTGCTTTGTAGTGATCAATATTACGGTTGATGACTTCAGGTTTTATTTTATCAGCTTTTGTAAAGACAATAGAAAAGGGGATATAATTACGACCAAGCCATTCCATAAAATCAAGATCAATAGGTTGTGGTTCGTGCCTAATATCAATCAAAACAAATGCACAAATAAGTTGTTTTCTCTGTTTAAAGTAGTTGGTGATGAACTTTTGGAATATCTTTTTTTTTGTTTTTGACACACGTGCATAACCATAACCTGGGAGGTCAACCAAGTACCAATTTTCGTTGACAAGAAAGTGATTGATTAGTTGAGTTTTTCCCGGTCTAGAAGATGTTTTTGCTAACTTTTTGGTATTGCACAATGCGTTAATTAGTGAAGATTTCCCCACATTAGAACGTCCTATAAATGCAAAATCAGGCAAATTACCTTTTGGGCATTTAGCGACATCCGTATTGCTTATTGTAAAATTAGCCGACCGAACCTGCATAAACGGAATTTAAAAATTATTCTTCTTGAGCCAGCTGAATAATAGTTCATTAAAGGTGTTCGGGTGTTCCATCATTGGGGCATGGCCACATTCATTAATCCAATAGAGTGAAGCATTGGGAATTAAATCGTTAAATTCTTCAGCAACATTGGGTGGAGTAACGGTGTCTTGTGCTCCCCAAATAATAGCAGTAGGCATTTTCATTTTTGGAAGATCATTTGACATATTGTGACGAATCGCACTTTTAGCTAGAGCCAACGTTCGAATGAGTTTACTCCGATCATTTACCGATTCATAAACTTGATCTATAATTTCTTTGGTTGCTGTCTCAGGATTGTAAAATACAGCTTCCGTTTTTTCTTTGATATATCCATAATCTCCTCGTTTTGGATATCCTGCTCCAAGATTATTTTCGTAAAGTCCTGAACTTCCTGTGAGGACCAAACCACGAATTTTTTCTGAATGATTTTTAGCATACAGTAATGCTACATGACCACCAAGTGAATTACCAAGAAGGATGACATCTTCCAGTCCTTTTTCTAAAATAAATTCGTGAAGAAATTCAGATAATGCATAAACCGAAGTGTTTAAAACAGGAAGTGTATATAAAGGTAATTCAGGAAATATAACACGGTATTTTTTTTCTGGAAAATAATTTAGAACCCCTTCAAAATTGCTTAAACCACCCATCAATCCATGAAGAATTATAATGGGTTGTCCATCACCGGATTCAATATAATTGAATTTATTTTCTTGAATTTTCTGATTTTTCATTCTGTAGACCCAAATATATTTTGGCAACGCGACAAATATAGACATTTCAATCTTAGTACGTGTTTTTTTGTTTCAATTAGAAACAGCCTCAATCCGATTTTTCAGTGGTAAAAGTTATTAACAAAGTGGTATATAGTGGTAAAAAGTGGTAAAAAAAAGCTATATTTGAGTTAAAATTAGTCCATTGAATCAAGCGCACCATTTTGTCGGATCCTACGAATGCAAGGCAGATGCAAAAGGGCGTATTATGATTCCAATCGCTTTAAAAAAGCAGCTTTCAGGAAGTTTGCAAGAGGGTTTTGTTTTAAAGCGAGCAGTTTTCAATAAATGTTTGGAGCTGTACACACTTCAAGAGTGGGATAAACTCATGTCAAAAATTAACGGATTAAATCGTTTTAATAAGAAAAACAATGATTTCATTAGACGCTTTACTGCAGGGGTAAAGTGTGTTGAAGTTGATGCTTCGGGAAGGTTGTTGATCCCAAAAGAATTAATGAATCATGCACATATCGCCAAAGAGGTTGTGATTTCTTCCTC
>CBFIJI010000008.1:0-40342 GCA_965662885.1 Flavobacteriaceae bacterium
AGTACTTTTAGCGTTATTTTTTTCAGTCATCTATTGTAGTATTTAGAAATAATATTAATCTTGTCCAAACAAAAGTAAGTATTTTAAAGATTTTAAACGCAAACCTTTATTTGATACTTAAAACCTTTTTAGCGTTATTTTAATTCTTTTTCGCACCCTAGTTTTGTAATCGGATTTTAAAAACAACATTTGACCCATACCAATACATTTTTTGTAATAGGTTTAAGTTACAAAACAGCCGCTATTGATGTTAGGAGTAAGTTCAGCCTTAGTGACCTACAACTTCATGCCTTAATGCTTGAAGCTAAGCAAATTGGACTTAATGAAATGTTGGTGATCACCACCTGTAACCGGACCGAATTATATGGCTGGGCTGAATCTGAGGAATACCTTATTCAATTGTTATGTAATCATTCAAAGGGTGATCGTGCTTTATTTGATCAAATTGGATTTTGCCATCAAGGCACTGCTGCGTTCCATCATATTTTTAGAGTGGGTACGGGATTAGAAAGTCAAATTTTAGGGGATTTTGAAGTGATCGGTCAACTCAAACAAAGTTTTTATCGCTCTAAAAGACTCGGAATGATCAATGGAAGGTCAGAACGTTTGGTCAATGCTGTCATCCAATCAAGCAAACGCATCAAAACAGAGACTAAAATATCTACAGGAGCAACCTCTGTTGCTTTTGCTTCCGTTCAATATATTCTTAAAAATGTCACCGATATATCAACTAAAAAAATTCTACTTTTTGGTACAGGTAAAATTGGTCGAAACACTTGTGAAAATCTTGTTAAACACACCAAAAACGAGCATATTGTTCTGATTAATCGAACAGAGGAAAAGGCACGAGAAGTTGCCAGTAAATTCCCAGTAAAAGTAAAAGCATTTGGGGAGTTGGCAACGGAAATAAGAAAGGCAGATGTCCTTATTGTTGCCACAGCAGGGCAACACCCTACCGTTAATAGTGATTTGATCTACAACACCAAACCTTTACTTATTTTAGATTTATCACTGCCCAAAAATGTGGATCCTAAAGTGGGCGAAATGGATTTTATCAATCTGGTTCATTTGGACGAACTCTCACAAATCACAGATGCTACTTTAGAAAAAAGAAAACAATACATTCCACAGGCTGAAAGGATCATCGAAGAAATTAAATACGAATTTTTAGAATGGCTTTCTCAACGTAAATATGCCCCAACACTTAAAGCCTTTAAAGAAAAAATTAGCTTAAGCCCTCTAGAAAGCGAGAAACAAGAGGAAGCCGTTGTCCAAAAAACCTCGCAATTAGCGCAAAAATTAACGGGACAAATTGCACATTACCTCAAAGAAAATCCACAAAAAGCAGATGAAACCATCGCTGTACTTCACGATGTTTTTCAATTAGAAAAACTTGTGAATAATGAGTAAGCAACTACGTATCGGGACCCGAGCAAGTACTCTAGCATTGTGGCAGGCCGAACACTTAAAAAACCTTTTGGAAAACTTAGGCCATTCTTGTGTTCTTGTACCTATCAAAAGCAGTGGTGATCTCAATCTTACCCAACCACTCTACGCTATGGGCATTCAAGGAATTTTTACCAAAGCGCTCGATAGTGCTTTGTTGGAAGATCAAATTGATCTTGCCGTTCACAGTCTAAAAGATGTGCCAACAATACTCCCTAAGGGATTGACCTTAGGCGCTGTTCTCCCCCGAGCCAATCCCCATGATATTTTAGTATATCATAAAGACGACTTGAAAACACCGACCATAGGAACTGGAAGCTTAAGACGTAAAGCGCAATGGTTATACCGAAATACTGATGATCGAGTAGAAAACCTTAGAGGGAATGTTCAAAAACGCTTAGAAAAGCTAGATAACTCCAATTGGAAAGGGGCTATTTTTGCTTTGGCTGGCTTGGAACGACTCGAACAACAGAACAGAAAATACGACCTCTTAGAGTGGATGATTCCAGCGCCTGCCCAAGGAGCCATTGGAATTAGCTGCAAAGAAGAAGATCAAAATATCCTTGAAACCCTTCAATTGGTTCACTGTTCAAAAACAGCTCAAGCAGTTAGTATCGAACGAGAATTTTTAAATCATCTGGAAGGGGGCTGTACTGCGCCTATTGGTGCTTATGTTCAACATAAACAAAATAAACTCCATTTTAAAGGGGGGCTTTTTGCTTTGGACGGTTCCGAGGCATTTATACATGAGGAAGAAATTTCTCATGAAATGACAACGAATTATGGACAAATTGCTGCAAAAAAAATCTTGGACAAAGGAGGGAGAGCACTAATGCAACAAATTAAATGTCAACTGTAGGATGCGATTACTGGCTACAAAAATAATGTCTCCTAGTTTGAAAGATCGATTGATACAACATCAATTTGCTGTCCTTGAAAATCCATTTATCGAAATCATCCCTTTAAAAGTAACGATCAAAACACTACACCAAAACCTCTTGTTTACAAGCCAAAATGCTGTCCGATTGGCCTTTGATAATCCAGCATTACAACCGCTTTTAAGTGGAAAAAAGACCTATTGTGTAGGGGAAAAGACCGCCGCACTTTTGACAGAAAAAGGGCAAAAAGTGGTCAAAATTGCTCAAAATGCAACAGAATTAGCACGTTTTTTAATATTAAACGCCAAAAATGAATCTTTTTCTTTTATCTGTGGTCAAATACGGATGTCTGATTTAGAAATACAACTTACAGCAGAAAAAATACCGTTGACCATTCATGAAGTGTACACCACAAAACAACGACCCAAAAAAATAGCCCAACAGTGCGATGGTATTCTTTTTTTTAGTCCCTCTGCAGTGCATAGTTTTTTTTCCGCCAATACGATAAACACTTCTACCCACTGTTTTTGCATAGGACCAACAACCGCAAGAGCTGTTGCACAATACACCAACCAATACAGTGTTGCCAAGCAACCTGTGGAACATCAATTTTTTTTAAGTATCCGAAATTATTTCTCAAAAACGTATGATTAAAAATGATCTCTTTCTCAAAGCGCTAAAAGGTGAAACCGTTGATCGTCCACCCGTTTGGATGATGCGTCAAGCTGGGCGCTACCTCCCTGACTTTATGAAGCTAAAAGCTAAATATGATTTTTTTACCCGTTGCCAAACACCAGATCTGGCTACTGAAATCACCCTAATGCCTATTGACCAGATAGGAACGGATGCAGCAATCATCTTTAGTGATATTTTAGTCGTATTACAAGCCATGGGGCTTGAAGTCCAAATGAAAGATGGTGTTGGACCATGGATACCAGAACCTATTCGCACCTTAAAGGAGGTCAATAAGGTTCGTGTTCCTGAGATTGAACCCACATTGGGCTACGTGATGGAAGCCATCCGCCAATCCCAATCCGCTTTAAACGGTCGGGTACCCTTAATTGGTTTTGCTGGATCGCCATGGACCCTTTTGTGTTACGCTGTTCAAGGTCAAGGATCCAAAACCTTTGATAAAGCAAAAGCCTTTTGTTTTTCAGACCCTAAAGTTGCCCACCTATTGTTGCAAAAAATTACGGATACGACCATTGCTTATTTACGTGAAAAAATAAAAGCAGGAGTAGATGCAATCCAAATTTTTGACTCTTGGGGAGGTTTGCTTTCTCCAGACGATTACCAATTATTTTCATGGCCTTATATGCAACAAATTGTCAATGCACTTAAAGACGACATTCCTGTAATTGTTTTTGGAAAAGGGTGTTGGTTTGCATTACATGAAATGGGTCAATCAGGAGCAGCTGCATTAGGCGTTGATTGGACCTGTACTGCTCGAAACGCACGCTATCTCTCTGGGGGACAAATCACCTTACAAGGTAATTTTGACCCTTCACGCTTACTCTCCCCTATTCCTGAAATCAAGAAATCGGTAAAGGAAATGATCGACGCTTTTGGAAAGGATCGCTATATCGCTAATTTAGGTCATGGCATTCTCCCCAACATTCCTGTGGACCATGCCAAAGCCTTTGTAGATGCCGTAAAAGAATATCAATAGTCACTATTAATACGTCCCAAACAATGAAAGATCAATTTTATCAGTATATCGAAAATCTACAAGATCAAATCACAACATCACTTGAAAATCTGGACGGAGTAGCTCAATTTCAAGAAGACCTTTGGGAACGTCCTGAAGGTGGAGGAGGACGTACTCGAGTCATTGAGAACGGGCGTGTTTTTGAAAAAGGTGGCGTCAACATATCGGCAGTTCATGGCCAGCTCCCTGAAAGTATGCAAGCTTATTTTAATGTGGGTGCAGTAGATTTTTTTGCTTGTGGATTGAGTCTTGTTATTCATCCAAAAAGCCCAATGGTTCCGACAGTTCATGCTAATTGGCGGTACTTTGAAATGTATGACCCCAAAAGCGGAGCTGTTATTGATCAGTGGTTTGGTGGTGGGCAAGACCTTACCCCCTATTATCTTTTTGATGAAGATGCTCGACATTTTCACCAGGTTTGTAAAGCTGCTTGTGATGCACACGACGCCCTCTTCTATCCCGAATATAAAAAAAAGTGCGATGCGTACTTTTGGAATTCACATCGCAACGAAGCTCGTGGAGTAGGTGGTCTTTTTTTTGACTACCTAAAAAAATCAACGCAATATACCATTGAGGACTGGTTTAATTTTGTATCGACTGTTGGTGATTCTTTTTTAACAGCCTACACCCCAATCGTTGAAAAAAGAAAAGAATTAGCTTATACTCAGGCCCAAAGAGATTGGCAAGAAGTGCGCCGTGGACGATATGTGGAATTTAACTTGGTTCACGACAAAGGAACACTATTCGGATTAAAAACCAACGGAAGGATAGAAAGTATCTTGATGAGCTTACCCCCTCATGTTCAATGGAAATACGATCACCATCCCGAAAAAGATAGTGATGAAGCCAAACTACTAACAGTCCTTAAAAATCCAAAAAACTGGATATATTAAGATTTGCAATACGTCAAATTTTAAGTACCTTGGAATAAGATAAAAACACCAAATGGATACACTCAGCATACTTTTTGTACTACCTCTATTAATCATCTTTTCGTATTTATTTGATGCCATCGCACGAAAAACAAAATTTCCATCGGTCATACTCTTGATGTTTACAGGTATTGTGGTTCGAGGGTTCACCTCCTTTTATGGTGTAGGTGATTTTGCTTTTTTAGACAGTCTTATCCCCGTTTTAGGAACCATAGGGTTGATCTTGATTGTTTTAGAGGGAGCTTTGGAATTGGAAATAAAAAAAGAAAAACTCCCCATAATCGGGAAAGGCTTTTTGGCAGCCCTTATCATCCTTTTGCTCAATGTTTTTGTTATTAGCTGGATCTTCCAAAATGTCTTAGGAATGGAACATTATGCCGCAGTCATATACGCAGTTCCATTATCGATTATTAGTAGTGCAGTTGCCATCCCCTCCGCAGCCAATTTACTTAAGCAAGACAAGGAGTTTGTCGTATATGAGTCAACTTTTTCTGACATTTTGGGAATTATGATTTTTAATTATGCCATTCGTCAAGCAGAAGCTGGTCAACCAATGATTGGCGGTGAGCCAATTGTTGCCTTATTACTTCAAATTATAGGCGTTATTGTCATTTCCTTGTTGATTACCTATGTACTGTTTCGCTTGTTACAAAACATCGAACATCATGTCAAGTTTTTCCTAATTCTAGCCCTGCTCATTTTAGTTTATGCCATTGGGAAATATTTCCACCTTCCCGCCTTAGTTACCATCTTTATTTTTGGTCTCTTTTTAAGTAATGTACAAGCCCTTTATCCACGCTTCTTAAAACGAGATCTCAATTTAGAACAAACCGAAAAAGGTCTGCATGAATTTCATATCCTCACTGCAGAATCCACCTTTATTGTTAGAACCTTTTTCTTTCTATTTTTTGGATTTTCAATTGTTCTGACAGAATTCAACAGCATCACACCCTTTCTCTATGGGTTGCTTGTTTTTGCTGTCATGCTTGTGATTCGGTATGTTTACTTAAGTGTAAGCACCTTTAAATTTAAACCTTCTACTTTGCTTTATTTGTCTCCAAGAGGCTTAATTAGTATCCTCCTTTTTCTACAGATCAGTGAAGTTCACATTATCAATCAAGACAATATTCTCATTGACGAACGTGTCTTATTGGTCGTTATTTTATGTTCGATGATTGCTATGGTTTTTGGTACCCTTAAAAAACCTAAAGAAGAAATTGTACAAGAAGAAGCTACTGAGGAGGAAGATACCCCCTCAATAACAACGGCGCAGGCTGCCATACAAAATGAAATGGATGAAGTAAAAAACAGTCCAAATCCTCCAACCTCAACCGAAGAAGAATAAATAATTATGTATCCGATTCAACGCAACAGACGCCTTCGAAGTTCTTCAAGTTTAAGAGATTTAGTTAGAGAATATCACCTCAGTAGAAATGACTTTATTGTTCCCCTTTTTGTAGTTGAGGGCAAACAAGTAAAACAAGAAATTTCGTCCATGCCAGGCTATTTTCGATTGAGTTTGGATCTTTTGGAAAAAGAAGTTGTCGAACTCTGGGAGATGGGGCTTAAATCAGTCTTATTATTTGTTAAAGTCTCCGACCACTTAAAAGACAACTCTGGAACGGAAGCACTTAATCCGGACGGCTTAATGCAACAGGCCATCAAAACCGTAAAAAGTTGCACCCCTGAGATGGTGGTGATGACCGATGTAGCACTAGACCCTTATTCTTCTTTTGGTCATGATGGCATTGTTCAAAAAGGAAAAATTATCAATGACCCTACCGTGGAAGTTTTGGCGGAAATGGGCTTGTCACATGCAAAAGCTGGAGCTGATGTTTTGGCACCAAGTGATATGATGGATGGTCGTGTTTTAAAAATACGACAACTTTTGGAAAAAGAGCATTTTACGGAGACCGTGATTATGAGTTATAGTGCCAAATACGCTTCCTCTTTTTATGGTCCCTTCCGCGATGCCTTAGACTCTGCTCCTGGTTTTGGAGATAAAAAAACCTATCAGATGGACTTTGGAAATCGTCAAGAAGCCATAACAGAAGCACAAAGAGACCTTGAGGAAGGTGCAGATATTGTAATGGTAAAACCTGGACTCGCCTACCTTGACATTGTTCGTGAGCTTAGCCATACAGTTGCTGCACCCATTGCCGTTTATCAAGTAAGTGGAGAATATGCCATGTTAAAGGCTGCAGCTCAAAAAGGTTGGCTGGATCACGATGCCGTGATGATGGAACAATTATTAGCTTTTAAGCGTGCAGGAGCCAACCTCATTGCGAGCTACTTTGCCAAAGATGTTGTTCGACTGTTGAACAGCTAATCAACAGTTTTTTATAGGATTGACCAATATAATGGTCTCTCTATTTACGATACATCAGTTCGGTGAAGACTTAGAATTTTATCTACCTCAAATAAAGCCTAAAATATGATCAATTATTACTATGAAAGCCCTCTTGGAATGATGGAAATCAAAGAACAGGACAATAAAGTAATTGAACTTTCTTTTGTTCAATCAACGGAAAACGTACAAAAATCTGCATCCCCTCATCATTCAAAAGTGACTTCTAAGCTTGATGCCTATTTCAAGGATAGTCATCAACCACTTGATTTTGATATACATACGGAAGGAACTACCTTCCAAGAACAAATTTGGACGTTACTAAAAGTAATCCCTGTTGGTACAACCGTTTCCTATCTGGAGATCGCTAAAACGTATGGCAACGTTAAAGCAATTCGGGCCATTGGTGCCGCAATTGGGAAAAATCCAATTGCTATCGCTATCCCTTGCCATCGTGTTATTGGAAGTGATGGCTCCTTAGTAGGATATGCAGGTGGCTTAGATAAGAAAAAAGCCTTACTCGAGCATGAAGGGGTGTTGCATCAAAAAACATTAGATTTGTAATAACCCCCAAAACAACAAAATAATAATTGAGTTGATCGCTAATAAAAAAGAAAGAGAGACAGGGAACTGAACATGAAAAAAACTATTAAGACTTTTGGACTAATTCTAATTACTGTTTTCGCAATACTTTATATTTCTCCATATAATTATATACTAAGCGCAGTACAAAAAATTTATTTTAACGGTTATGCCACCGCTTATTTATCAGACTATACAGTTTTTGATAATCAACTAATTTTAGCGTCTACTAATCCACAACCCTGGCCACTTCATCCACAGTATAACACTATAGCCCCTCCAGAAAAATTAGCCACTTTAAATAAGGAAACAGGAACAATTGCCTTTTTGATTATTAAGAACGATAGTTTATTGTATGAAAAATATGAGGATGGCTATGGCGTAAACGCTAAAAGCAACTCGTTCTCAATGGCTAAAAGTTTTGTTTCTACCCTCTTAGGAAAGGCCATTATGGACGGTACCATTGAGGGTTTGGATCAAAAAGTAAAAACAATTTTACCGGAGCTTAAAGGAAACTATGCCGATGAAGTCACGCTTGGTGATCTTTCCAGCATGGCCTCTGGATTGGACTGGGATGAATCCTACCACTCCCCTTTTTCTATTACAACGGAAGCCTATTTTACCCCCGAACTAAGAACTTTAGTTCTCGATCAAGAAATTAATGAAGCCCCTGGGAAATCCTTTACCTATAAAAGTGGGGCAACCCAATTATTGGCAATAGCTCTTGAAAAAGCAATTGGAAAAAGTCTTTCTGAGTATTTACAAACCAACTTTTGGGAACCCATGGGGTTTGAAAGTGATGCGTTATGGCAAGTGGACAGTAAGACTTCTGGTATGGAAAAAGCCTTTTGCTGCCTGGCTTCCAATGCTAGAGATTTTGCACGAATTGGAAAACTTTATAAAAACCAAGGGGCGTGGAATGGCACCCAACTTTTAGATTCTCTTTTTGTCTCCAAAGTAACACAAGCCCGTTTTAAAGAAAGTCCTCAATACGGTTATAGCTTTTGGTTAAAGGAATACAAAAATCAAAAGATGTTTATGATGAATGGAATGCTCGGACAATATGTTATTGTAATTCCTGAAAAGAATCTCATCATAGTTCGGTTGGGACACAGCACCAAAGAGCCGTTGATTGGCAATCCTTTTATTGAGGACTTAGAAATCTATCTGGATGCTACTTTTGAAATGACTCGTGGTCTTGAAAATTAACTTCCTTTACGTTAGCCCTTTAAGAAGCTGTCTTTATAAAGCAAGAGCAAACTATTAGAGAAATTTAGTACCTTTTTAAGGGGTTTTCAACTCCTTAATTCGTGTGTTCGAAAGGAAAAAACTTGATGTTCTCTCCCTTAGGTTAGGGGAAAGAAAATAAAACAGTCCTGTTGATCCTTTTAACCCATCATTATGCAGATTCATAAAAAGAACTAAAAATGTTAAAACATATTGATTTAAGAAAAATACTTTTTTTAGATATTGAGACGGTTCCCCTATTTGAAGATTTTAACGACTTAAGTGCACTAGAAAAAAACTATTGGGAAGAGAAAACAGCCTACCAAAGAAAAGAGGAATTTACAGCAGAAGCCTTTTATGATCGGGCAGGTATTTGGGCAGAATTCGGAAAAATTGTATGTATTTCAGTAGGCTTTTTTAGTCCTCAAACCCATGCACGACAATTTCGACTAAAAACATTTTTTGGAGAGGAAGCTACCCTTTTAAAAGAATTTAAAAACCTACTTGACCTTCATTTTAATAGTCCTAAACACCGTTTGTGTGCTCATAACGGAAAAGAATTTGATTTCCCCTACATCGCCCGAAGGATGTTGGTGCATCGAATAGCCCTTCCCAATGCCTTGGACTTATTTGATAAAAAACCTTGGGAAGTCCCCCATTTGGACACCATGCACCTTTGGCGCTTTGGTGATTTTAAACATTTTACATCCTTAAAGTTATTGGCGCACGTTCTGGGAATTCCCTCCCCAAAAGATGACATCGATGGAAGTCAAGTAGGCCATGTATATTACAAAGAAAAAAATCTGGAACGAATTGTGACCTATTGCGAAAAGGACGTTGTTACCATTGCCCAAGTATTCCTTCGGCTTCGCAATGAAGATTTACTCCTTGAAGAAGAACTCTTTTTTACGGAAAGTCATTAAAAAAATTGGGGGATTCTATAAAATATTATAATTTGATGGTGAAAACATTAACCATTAAATTATGACCATCAATAACACTTCAGTCAATGAGTTTGATGCCATTGTTGTAGGAACGGGCGTCAGTGGAGGTTGGGCTGCCAAAGAACTTTGTGAAAATGGACTAAAAACACTCGTTCTCGAAAGGGGACGAATGGTAAAACACATTGAAGATTATCCCACAATGCACAAAGATCCGTGGGATTTTAAGCACGGAGGAAGAACCACTCAAGAAGATTTAAAAAAATACAACAAACAGCGTCGCTGGGGAGTTAACGAAGGAAACAAACATTTCTACAATGATGATTCCAAACACGATTATGATGAAGTAAAACCGTTTGATTGGATTCGTGGTGCTCAGGTAGGGGGACGTTCTTTGATTTGGGGGCGACAATCGTACCGATGGAGTGATTTAGACTTTGAAGCCAACGCTAAAGATGGTTATGGTGTAGATTGGCCCATACGCTATAAAGATATCGCCCCTTGGTATTCTCATGTTGAAAAACATATAGGCGTTAGTGGAGAGGCACTTAATTTACCCCAGCTGCCCGACAGTGAATTTCTTCAACCTATGGAATTAAATTGTTTGGAAAACCATGTTAAAGATCAGATTGCTTCAAAATATACAGATCGGATAATGACCATTGGTCGGGTTGCACATATCACCCAAGGCAATAAGGAAGGAGCGTCTCGAACTGCTTGTCAATTCCGAAATCGCTGTGATCGTGGCTGTCCTTTTGGAGCATATTTTAGTTCCAATTCTGGAACTTTACCGATTGCGGAAGCCACTGGAAATATGACCCTTCGACCAGACTCCATCGTTTCTGAAGTTATTTATGATGAAAAAACAAAAAAAGCAAGTGGTGTTCGTGTGATCGATGCCAACACTAAAGAAGTTTTAGAATTCAAGGCTAAAATTGTATTTCTATGTGCTTCTGCAATGGCCTCTACTGCAATTTTGATGCAATCCAAGTCAGAGCGTTTTCCCAATGGAATGGGTAATGACAGTGGTGAATTGGGACACAATATTATGGATCACCAACTGGGAAGTGGAGCTTCTGGAAAATTTGATGGGTTTAAGGATCGTTACTACACAGGAAGACGACCAAACGGCTTCTACATTCCCCGTTTCCGAAATCTTGGAAATGATACAGCTAAAATGAACTTTCTTAGAGGTTATGGCTACCAAGGAGGGGCTAGTAGATCCAATTGGTCAGAAGCAATATCAGAATTGAGTTATGGTAAAGACTTTAAAAAAGCTGTATTGGAACCTGGAGGATGGTCAATAGGAATGGGAGGCTTTGGTGAAGTGTTACCCTATCATGAAAATCATTTTACCTTAAACTATGATAAATTAGACCAATATGGACTTCCCACCATTGTTTTTGATGCTGAATTCAAGGAGAATGAAATAAAAATGAAAGAGGACTGGAAGGTTCAAGCCGCTGAAATGCTAGAAGCTGCTGGATGTAAAGAAGTTGAAATTTTTGACTCCAATGCACCCATTGGAAAGGGAATTCATGAAATGGGAACGGCAAGAATGGGTCACGACCCAAAAACCTCTGTTCTAAATAAATTTAATCAAATTCATACGGTACCCAATGTTTATGTTACCGATGGAGCTTGCATGACTTCTGCTGCAAATCAAAATCCTTCCCTTACTTATATGGCGTTGACTGCCCGCGCAGCAAACCATGCCGTAGCAGAATTAAAAAAAATGAACCTTTAAAGAGATAAGGAAAGGTATGTTTTTTTCCTGATGAGCTGATGAATCAACCCGAAGTTATTGTAACAGTAGAAAATCTTTCTTTTCATATTCAAAGAAAAACTATCTTAAATAAGATTTCTTTTTCAATTCATAAAAATGAGATTGTTGCCTTAGTAGGGGAATCAGGAAGTGGAAAATCAATAACAGCCCTATCTCTTTTAGGGCTTCACCCACAAAAAGATTCAAAACTTCTGGTTGATCGCTTTGAGTTTAACGGTCGTTCCATGAACTCCTTTTCAGAAAAGGACTGGGAAAATGTTCGAGGAAATCACATCAGTATGATTTTTCAAGAACCACAATCCAGCCTTAACCCATCAATGCGATGTGGAAAACAGCTAATAGAAGTTTTAAATCGCCATAGAAAACACACGTATAAGGAACAATATGCTATAGTTCTCCAAGCCTTTGAAGAAGTTCAACTCCCCGATCCAGAACGTATCTTCCAGTCCTATCCCCACGAATTGAGTGGTGGACAAAAACAACGAGTCATGATTGCCATGGCGTTGATTTGTAAACCTCAACTGTTGATTGCTGATGAACCCACAACAGCCCTAGATGTTACCGTTCAAAAAGAGATCATAGAATTGTTGAAATCTCTTCAGCAGAAAACACAAATGAGTATCTTGTTTATATCACATGATTTAGGAGTGGTCAAAAATTTAGCCCAAAAAGTATTGGTAATGTATCAGGGAGAAATAATGGAGTCAGCCACTACAGAAGTCCTCTTTAAAACGCCGCAGCACCCCTATACCAAAGGCTTACTTTTTGCACGTCCAAAACCCAACCAACGCTTGCGAGTACTCCCCACTTTAGCTGATTATAATGAGCAAAATTTTCAAGCGGATGCTGTTCCAAAAAAAGAACGATTAGCGTTTCACCATCAGCTTTATTCACAAGCTCCCCTCTTGGAAGTTGTCAAGCTTAAAAAAAAATATGAGGGGCGTTTTCAATGGTTTCATAAGAGAAATGATTTCATCGCAGTCAATGGCGTTAGTTTTAAGATTTATCCAGGAGAAACTTTGGGTTTGGTAGGGGAGTCTGGATGTGGTAAATCCACCTTGGCAAAAGCCTTGATTTATTTGGATCCGCCCTCTTCTGGAAAACTTTTTTATCAAGGAAAAGCCATTAATCAATCAGGGAAAGAACTCCGTGCCCTTAGAAAAAAAATCCAGTTTATTTTTCAAGACCCTTTTGCTGCACTAAACCCCCTTAAAACCATTGGAAACGCTATTGCGGAGCCTTTGTTATTTCATAAAATAACGCAGTCTAAAAAAGACACCCATCAACGGGTTGTGGATTTATTAGAACAAGTAGGACTTTCCGAAGGTTTTTATAAACGATACCCTCATGAGCTTTCGGGAGGGCAACGACAACGTGCAATAATAGCTAGGGCTTTGGCTACAGAACCCGAACTCATTATTTGTGATGAATCCGTAGCGGCTTTAGATATTTCAGTACAAGCGCAAGTGCTTAATTTACTCAACCGTTTAAAAAGAGAATTGGGTCTGAGCTATTTATTTATCTCGCATGACTTATCCGTTGTAAAATATATGTCCGACCGTGTAATGGTCATGCAAAACGGTCAATTAGTAGAATACCAAGAAGCCGACACCCTCTATGAACAACCTCAAAATGACTATACCAAAACCTTAATTGCTGCTATTCCAGGTTAGATTAAGGAGCAGGGTTAGGATATTGTTTATGAATGGTTTCGATTTCTTCCAAAACTTCTTCTGACAATTGAATCCGATGACTTGTGATATTTTCTTTTAATTGTTCCAAGGTGGTTGCGCCAATGATATTACTGGTCACAAAAGGTCGATCATTGACAAAAGCTAGGGCTAAATGGGCAAGAGACATTCCATTCTTTTTTGCCAATTCAGCATAGCATTTTATTGCAGCAAGGGATTGTGGGCTGCTATAACGGTCATAATGTGGAAATAAAGTCAAGCGTGCATTCTTGGGTTTTTTACCGTCAAGATATTTACCACTTAGTGTTCCAAAAGCTAGTGGAGAATAGGCCAAAAGTCCAAAATCCTCTCGGTGACATATTTCTGCGTTCCCCACTTCAAATGTCCGATTGATTAAGGAGTAAGGGTTTTGAATGGTTATCATCTTTGGACGGTTAGGGCCAGCAGCATTTAAAAAGCGCATCACACCCCATGGGGTTTCATTGGACAAACCTACATGACGAATATTCCCTGCCTTTACATGTTCTTGGAGAGCATCCAAAACCAATTCAAAATTCTCTTCCCAAACATCATCTACTTTGTATTTGTACCCCAGTTTTCCAAAAAAATTCGTTGGACGTTCTGGCCAGTGGAGTTGGTACAAGTCCATATAGTCCGTTTGTAAACGCTTTAAATTTTTATGAATCGCATCATCAATAGCTGCCTTATTGTAGGTCAGGTCTGTTCTGATGTGTTGAGTGAATTGTGCTGGACCAGCAATTTTAGAAGCAAGGATCACCTCTTTACGTTTTCCTGTTTTTTTAAACCAAGATCCAATATACCGCTCTGTTGCACCTTGTGATTCTGGTGATGGAGGAACAGCATACAACTCTGCCGTATCAAAAAAATTGACTCCATTTGCCATGGCATAATCCATTTGTTCATGGCCTTCAGCTTCGTTGTTTTGCCGCCCAAAAGTCATTGTACCTAAACAAATTTTACTGACTTTAATATCAGTTCCGGGTAATAAATTATAATGCATTTATATTTAATTAGAATGTAATAACTGAGAAATTTCATCCAACTGAGGACTGAGAATGACTTCAATACGTCGATTGGAAGCTCGACCATCAGCAGAACTATTCGGTGCTATGGGAAGAAACTCACTGCGTCCTGCAGCTGTTAGATTTTGTGGTAAAAGTGCAGGGTTTTTTAAAAGAAGTTGGACCACCGCAGTAGCCCTTTTAGTCGATAAGTCCCAATTCCCCTCTAAAGGAGCTTTTCCGATATAAGGTTGATTATCTGTATGTCCTTCAATCAAAATAAAAATATCTGGATTCTCCACCAAAACTGCTGCTAATTGTTTTAAAGCTTGTTTTCCAGCTGCTCCAATATCCCATCTTCCAGATTTAAATAGTAATTTATTTTCCATAGATACATACACTTTTCCGTTGCGTTGCTCTACTGTTAACCCTTTTCCTTCAAAGTTTAACAATGCATCAGACAAGGATTGTTTTAATTGTTGTAATGCTGCTTCTTTATTTCGGATCACCTCTTGGAGTTCATCTACCCGTAAAGCTCTTAATGCAATTTCTGCTTCTTTATCGTCAATGGTTTGAAGTAAAGCCTTGTTTTCTGCAATCCTTTTTTGAATGGCACTATCACTATTTTTTTCAAGAGATGCATAGTCCTCTCGAAGCTTTCGCCATTCCGCTTCTACTCCTTCTTTTTCCTTTTTTTCTTTGGCAAGAAGCTCTTCCAAATCAATATGTTTTTGATTCAACATCTTCCATTCCCCTTCAAGGGAATCATTCCTTTTTGTTAAATCTGCCTTATCCATTTTCAACTGGATGTAACGAGCTTCCAGATCATTAAAAACTTTAGAGGACACGCAACTACAAGACAACAGTATAGTAGGTATTAATAAAAGAAAACGAATGCTCATATTAATTAAATTTAAGTACCAAGCCAACGGGACAATGATCTGAATGCTTTGCTTCAGGTAAAATAAAGGAACGTACAATCGCTTTTTCTAAAGGTTCACTTACCAAGGTATAATCAATACGCCATCCTTTATTATTGTTACGGGCATTTGCACGATAACTCCACCAACTGTATTGATGGGGTTCTGGATTTAGCCTACGAAATGAATCGATAAATCCCCTTTTTATAAATTGATCTAACCAAGCCCTTTCTTCGGGTAAAAACCCAGAAACTTTTTTGTTCCGAACAGGGTCATGGATGTCAATGGCTTCATGACAAATATTGTAGTCACCACAAATAACTAAATTGGGTAGCGTCTTTTTTAAGTCGTCAATATAGTCCTGAAAATCGTCCATAAATTGGAATTTATAATCTAGGCGATCCGTATTTGTTCCTGAGGGTAAATACAAGCTAATGACAGACACCTCCTCAAAATCAGCTCGAATGACACGACCTTCAAAATCCATATGGTCAATTCCTGTTCCAAACTCCACCTTTTTAGGTTTTTGCTTTGAAAAAATAGCGACACCACTGTACCCCTTTTTTTGAGCCGAAAACCAATAATCATGATATCCTAATTCTTTTAAAACCTGGGTGTCCACTTGCTCCTTTAAAGCTTTTGTTTCTTGTAGGCAAACCACATCAGGATTTGCAGCCTTTAACCAGTCAGCAAACCCTTTTTTAAGTGCTGCTCGAATCCCATTAACATTGTAGGAAAGTATTTTCAAATCTGTTTTTTTACGAAGATAAAAAATCAGTTGTATTTATTTATTTGATTTTAAAATCATTAAAAAATTAATTCAATAAAAAAATGGTTAGCTTGGCACTAAAATTGGACCAGTCCAACATACAATATCTAAACATTATTTCACATGAAACGACCTTTATTGTTACTTGCTCTTTTATGTACCCTTTCCCTTTGGGGGCATCAAAATGAAAAAGCTTCCTCTTTTTCTTTTAAGAATGATTCCATTCCTATGAAAAAAAGTGAACTTAAAATCAATACTTTTGAAATTCTTGTTTCCCCAGGGATCGGAATTAATTACGAAAAAATTATTAACAATCACTCCAGTTTTGGGGTCTATGCTTTTGTGAATTTTGACGATGAATACTCCCCTTATCGTTATGAAAATTTTGAATTAGCTCCCTATTATCGACAATACTTCGGCAACTATCGCGACAGTTTTGGAGATGGATTTTTTACAGAACTGTTTGTTGCACTAACAGGGGTGGAAAAAACTGATTATTACGATATAGCTTACCCAAATGGCACATTAGATTCTCGAACTTCAACTTCCAACTCAACAGGTTTTGCAATGGGTGCTTCAATTGGATATAAATGGGTGAATTCCAGTGAATTTATTTATGAAATTTTTCTTGGTGCAGGCCGTTATCTAACCAGCTCAATAGGTGAGGAGGCCTTTCCTCGTATTGGGTTTATGATTGGAAAACGCTTTTAGATTAAAGGGTCTTAAGCAGTGAACTCATCGCTGTTTGGGCAATCACTTTTGTTGCCACTTCGCCCATTGGAATTCTAATTTGTTCCATAGTATCACGGTCCCGAAGTGTAACGGTTTGATCCTCTAAACTTTGGTGATCAATCGTAACACAATAGGGTGTACCAAGGGCGTCCTGTCTTCGATAACGACGTCCAACGGCATCTTTTTCATCATAGGAAACCGTTGTGTTCCATTTTAACTCCTTAACCAAGGTTTTAGCTAATTCAGGTAAACCATCTTTTTTAAGCAAGGGTAAAACCGCTACTTTGGTTGGGGCCAATACAGGTGGAATTTTAAGTACTGTTCGCGTAGAACCATCTTCCAACGTTTCTTCGGTATAGGCCTTTGAAAAAATAGCTAGGAACATACGATCTAAACCAATAGATGTTTCAACTACATAGGGTACATAGCTTTCATTGCGTTCGGGATCGAAGTACTGTAATTTTTTTCCAGTAAATTTTTCATGACTCCGTAAATCAAAATCGGTTCTGGAATGGATTCCTTCCAATTCTTTAAATCCAAAAGGAAAACGAAATTCAATATCAGAAGCTGCATCGGCGTAGTGTGCCAACTTTTCATGATCGTGAAAACGGTAATTATCTTCACCCATCCCTAAAGCCAAATGCCATTTTAAACGACTTTCCTTCCAATGCTGATACCACTCTTTTTGGGTTCCAGGGGGAATAAAAAATTGCATTTCCATTTGTTCAAATTCCCGCATTCGAAAGATAAACTGTCGTGCTACGATTTCATTACGGAAGGCTTTTCCTGTTTGCGCAATACCAAAGGGCAGCTTCATTCTTCCAGATTTTTGGACATTCAAGAAGTTGACAAAAATTCCTTGTGCTGTTTCTGGTCGCAGATATAAGTCCATAGCCGTATCAGCAGAGGCCCCTAACTTCGTTCCAAACATCAAATTAAATTGTTTGACTTCGGTCCAATTTCGCGAACCTGTTTCAGGACAAGCAATGGCGAGTTCTTCAATCAAATTTTTAACATCTTCAAGGTCTTCATTTTCTAACGATTTCCCCAAACGTTTAAGAATGGCTTCCCCTTTTTCTCGATAACCCACCACCCGGGGGTTTGTGGATAAAAATTGATCTTTATCAAAAGACTCTCCAAACCGTTTGGCCGCCTTAGTGACTTCTTTTTCAATTTTTGCATCTAGTTTGGCCACAAAATCTTCAACCAAAACATCGGCACGGTAGCGTTTTTTAGAATCCTTATTGTCAATTAAAGGGTCGTTAAACGCATCAACATGGCCAGAGGCTTTCCATGTAGTCGGGTGCATTAAAATAGCAGCATCAATACCCACTATGTTTTCATGGAGTTGCACCATAGATTTCCACCAATATTCCCGAATATTTTTTTTCAATGCTACCCCATTTTGTGCATAGTCATAAACCGCACTAAGGCCATCATAAATTTCACTCGAAGGAAATACAAACCCATATTCTTTTGCATGGGCAATTACTTTTTTAAAAAGATCTGCTTGCTGTACCATGGCGCAAAAATAAATCATTCTAGCTATCTTTAGAGTATCCAAATCGAGAAACCTTGCAAAAAAATATCCTACGATTAGTAAAAGACTTTGTCCAGCTTTTTTTTCCTAAAGTATGCTATGGTTGTCATACCGCATTGGAACCTTATGAAAAAGTGATTTGTACTCGTTGTCATGTGGAAGTACCCCTTACCAATTTCCATTTAGAAGAAAAGAATACGCTTAAAAAGAAATTTGAAGAATGGCTATGTATTCAAAATGCAACAGCCTTATGCTACTTTCAAAAAGAGGGTATGGTGGCCTCTCTTATTCATCAATTTAAATATCAAGGTATTCAAGATATTGGAGTATTTCTTGGAAAATGGTTGGGGCACCAAATTAAAGAAAGCCCATTTTTCTCTAGTATCCAGCTTATTGTCCCCGTTCCACTTCACCCAAAAAGAGAACTAAAAAGGGGGTTTAATCAGGCAAGCATTATTGGACAACAAATCAGTATCATCACGGAGGTTCCGTTGATGGAAAATGGTTTAATACGAAAAAAAAACACCCAACATTTGGCCCATTTTGGTACTGATGAACGTTGGAAAGAAATAGAAGATGCCTTTGAAGTAAATCCACAATTGAAAAATAAAGCTATTCACTTTTTACTTATTGATGATGTGATCACAACAGGCGCCACATTAAATGCGTGTTCCCAAAGCTTATTGGAAGTTAGTGGAGGAAAAATCAGTATCGCTGCTCTTGCCTTTAGGCTCTGATTGAATATTGTCTTATTTTTGAAAAAATTTAGACCAATGAGATGGGGTTTTTCCAGTGTAATCGTTATCCTTTTAACGCTTAGTTTTGTTCGTTGTGCCAAACGAAGCACACCCAATGGAGGACCGAAAGATTCCATCCCTCCTGTTTTGGTCAATTCCAACCCCAAAATAAATTCTATATTCTTTGACAAAGAGGAAATTGAGCTGACCTTCGATGAGTACATTACGCTTAAAGAAATTAATAAACAATTGATTATTTCACCGCCTATCGAGCGTGATCAATACAAAATATTCCCACAAACAGGCGCCTCCAAAAAGATCAAAATTGAACTGCTGGACACCCTATTGGAAAATACTACCTATACCTTTAATTTTGGAACTTCCATTTCAGATTATAACGAATCAATCCCAATGCCCTATTTCTCCTACACCTTTTCCACAGGTGCCATCATTGATTCCTTAGAGTTTAAAGGTCGCGTAGAAGATGCTTTTGAAAAAGAACCCCAACCCTTTATTTCTGTTCAAATGTATCCCATTGACAGTACGTTTTCTGACTCTACAATTTTTTTAAAGAAACCCTTTTACATCAGTAATACGTTAGATAGTATTCTATTTAACTTTAAAAACTTGAAAGAAGGTACTTATGAAATCATTGCCTTGGAAGATGTTGCTGGTAATTATGTTTTTGACCAAAATAGCGATAAAATTGGCTTTTCTGAAACACCGATCACCCTTCCCCGTGACAGTGTAATCCATCTCCGTCTTTTTAAAGAAATTTCCAATTTCGAATGGGCTAAACCTTTTTTTATTAATGACCATCATATAGGAATTGGATATTATGGCGAGTATCAAGACGAAGATTTTGAAATGATCAGTGCAGTTCCAGATTCCTTTGAGACGCTGCTTACCAAAAACAAAAAAACGGACACCTTGAATTATTGGTTTAAGGGGGCTGAATTGGACTCCCTAAAATTTAATTTTATTGTCCAAGATACCCTGAGAACTGATAATGTTCAATTTAGAAATCCTGTTGCCGATTCTTTAGTAATTAGAGCAATTACTCAGGGAGAATTAAAACTTACTGAAAAGTTTATTTTATCGGCAAATCTTCCAATCGTCAAAGTAGATCCCGCCTTTGTTGCAGTCACCAACATCGATACTTTAGCTGTACCTTTTGCGATGGATATCAACGAAAACTACGATGAAGTCACTATTGACTTTGAGGTACTCCCCAGCGACCAATACACCATTAATCTGTTGCCCAATGCATTAGAAGACTTTTTCGGGGCGACAAACGATACCTTAAGTTTTTCCTTGATCACCAATAAAGTGGAGGATTTTGGCAATATTTTTATTCGCCTTATTCACGATCAAAATACGCCGTTTATTTTAGAACTGTTAAATGCGCAAGATGAAGTGGTTCAGACGTTTACAGCACCTACTGATAGTGGTGTTTTTCCTTTTCTATTACACCCTCCTGGTACATATAGCTTAAGATTCACAGAGGATGTCAATGGAAATAAAAAGTGGGATACAGGAAGTTACCTAGAAAAACGACAACCTGAAAAGGTCATTTACTTTCCCGTGACTTTAGACCTAAGAGCCAATTGGGATCTCAACGAAACATTTAATCCAGCTGAAGCCGAAAAAAATCGGTATGTCCCAAAAACCCCTACCACTGAAATTCAAGAATAGCTACTTTGAAAACACACTTAGAAATCCAAAAAAAAGGTATTAAAACCCACTTCTTTTTGGCTAACTTTTAATGAGCAGTTCACGGTTTTATTAAATATCTTTTTTTTTATAAAAAATATACTTATCGTTGAAGGAAATAAATTTTAATGCTTTAATTCGTACTTTAATTTAGAATTGAATCGTTTTTTAAAATGATAATAATCACCTGTTTATAAGACGTTAACGTTTAAAAATCATCAAAAAATAACAATCATTTTTTAAGTAATAAAAACACTATTTTATGACGACAATTAAAGCACAAGAACAGGAAATCATCAATAAAGGATTCCGGGTGGTAGATAAAAACTACGAAAAGCCTTGGGGTGGTTTTTTAGTCATTGATGAATCCCAAGCTCAAGAATTTGCAAATCAATTTTTTGAAGGTATTGATGTAGAAAGTTTAAAAATTGGTGGAAAGTTAAGTCCAAAAATTTTGGTTGTGAATCCAGATGCTCGTTTGTCTTGGCAATACCATCATCGCCGTGCAGAAATCTGGCGTGTTATTGAAGGTGAGGTAGGAATTGTAAGATCTAATGATGATACGGAAGGGGAATTGGTCGTTCACAAAACATTCGAACAAGTAAAGTTATCTCAAGGAGAACGCCACCGTTTGATTGGACTTAAAGAAACTGGCGTCGTTGCTGAAATATGGATTCATACAGACCCTGAAAACCCTTCCAATGAAGAAGACATTGTTCGGGTTCAAGACGATTTTGGACGATAACCTCAGCTTATTGCTTAGCTGAATTTTTATTTAAAGCAAAAGAATCTTTATCCTTTAAAAAAGGTAAATGCCTACGTTGCACTTGAAGCGACTGATGGTCGAGGCTAGCATTTAAAAGTAGGGTCTCTTCACTAATTTTATCTGTAATTAAATTTCCCAAAGGGTCATATGCTGCACTGTGTCCAGGGTATTGATGTCCATTGGGATCTGTACCCACTCGATTCACCCCGATGCAATAAGCCATGTTTTCAATGGCACGCGCTTTCAGTAACGTATCCCATGCCTGAATTCTAGGTTGTGGCCAGTTGGCGACATAAATCAAGACATCATAATCAGAAGTATTACGAGACCAAACTGGAAAGCGTAAATCATAACATATACGAAGACATATCTTCCATCCCTTATAATGAATCAATCCATCATTTTCCCCCGCTTTATAGACCTTATGTTCTCCAGCTAAAGTAAAGGTGTGTCGCTTATCATAATAATCTATTTCTCCTTCGGGAGTCACCAATAAAAACCGATTGTAGTACTGGTTATTTTCTTGAATAACCAGACTTCCTCCGATGGCTGCTTGATGTTTTTGTGCCAGCAATTGCATCCATTGTAAGGTTGAACCATTCATGGGTTCAGCCACATTTTTAGGTTGCATTGTAAAACCAGAAGTAAACATTTCTGGAAGGAGAATCAAATCTGATGCACCAACACTTGTACGCAGCAATTCCTCAATGGCTGTTCTATTTTCATTTGCTGCCTCCCAAACTAGCGGAATTTGAATCAAGGTAACCTTTAAATTGTCAACCATTTTTTTATTTAAAATTACATATAATTAAGGAAATTCATTTTAAACCTGGCTTTAACACTAACCACTTAGCTTCCTCCTATTTATTGATTACATATTTTGCTAGTTCCAAAAATCCCATAAAGAAAGGGGATGTTTTTATATCTTTAATTTAAATTAAACGAAATGATTGATAAAAGGTATTTAAAGCATAAAACGTTGCCATGGCAATTATTCTTATTTTTTTCAATAGGGATTCTAAGCGCTCAAGACTATTATTATCCAGAAAAAAATGTGGAATGGGAGCAAGCATCTCCAGAATCCTTTAAAATAAATTCAAATGGCTTGAAGGAAGCCGTTGCTTTTGCAGAAGCCAATGAATACAGTGGCGATCGTGACCTGCGAATTGCTATCGTAAAAGGTTTTGCACGAGAGCCTTACCACAAACTTTTGGGTCCTACCAAAAAACGTGGGGGACCTGCTGGAATGATTTTAAAAGAAGGAAAAGTTATTGCACATTGGGGCGATACCAAAAGGGTAGATATGACCTTTAGTGTCACCAAAAGTTATTTATCATCCATTGCAGGACTAGCCATTGATAACCGCTTGATTACCTCCGCATCTGCTCCTGTAAGGTCATATGTTTGGGATACCACCTTTGATGGTGCCCATAACGGAAAAATCACATGGGAACATCTACTCAATCAATCTTCAGACTGGTCAGGCACCCTTTGGGGTGGCCATGATTGGGCAGACCGACCTCCTCGAGAAGGGGGCATTGATACTTGGAAAAATCGAAAATTACATACTCCTGGCACACATTACAAATACAATGACGTTCGAGTAAATGTCCTCGCCTATTCCCTGCTCCAAGTTTGGCGAAAACCCTTACCACAAATTTTAAAAGAACGGCTTATGGACCCTATTGGAGCAAGTACAACTTGGCGCTGGTTTGGTTATGAAAATTCTTGGGTCAATGTGGATGGTAATTGGGTGCAATCGGTTTCAGGAGGAGGACATTCTGGAGGAGGATTATTTATCAATACAGAGGATCACGCCCGTTTTGGCTTGTTATTTTTATCCAATGGATCGTGGAATGGAAAACAATTGATCAGTCACGATTGGATTAAAGCAGCTACCACACCTTCCCCTGCTAATGTCAACTATGGTTATATGTGGTGGCTCAATCAAAAAGAAGGTAGCCGTTATTGGGAAGGGGTTCCAGAAAATGTGTATTATGCTGCAGGTTTTGGCGGAAATTTTATTGTAATTATCCCCGATCAAGATATGGTGATTGTAACCCGTTGGTTAGAGCCCAAGGAGATTGGAACTTTTGTCAAAAAAGTAATGGATGCCACACGTCCATAAAGCAGTAAACTTTAAGAGCTACGATAAACGCTATCATTAGCAATGATGGTAACGTCATCAATATCTTTCGAGTAAGTATCGATTTTATGGGATGCTTCCCCTATAAACAAAACGGACTATCCTTTTAGACTGGCCATTAAATACTCTCGATTCATACGTGCAATATTCTCCAAAGAAATTCCTTTAGGACATTCCACTTCACAAGCTCCAGTATTGGTACAGTTTCCAAAACCTTCTTCGTCCATTTGTTTAACCATATTTAAAACACGGTCGGTAGCTTCCACTTTTCCTTGAGGAAGCAAAGCATATTGAGACACCTTAGCGGATACGAAGAGCATTGCAGAGGCATTTTTACAAGAAGCTACACATGCTCCACAGCCAATACAAGTGGCCGCATCAAAAGCCTTATCGGCATCATGCTTGTCAATGGGTATGGCATTGGCATCCTGTGTATTCCCCGAAGTGTTTACACTAACAAATCCTCCGGCTTGTTGAACACGATCAAAAGCAGAACGATCAACAGCTAAGTCTTTGATGACCGGAAAGGCTTTGGCTCGAAAGGGTTCAATCGTGATGGTATCGCCATCCTTAAATTTACGCATATGTAATTGACACGTTGTTACCAATCGATCTGGGCCATGAGCCTCACCGTTGATAAACATCGAACACATCCCACAAATTCCCTCACGGCAATCGTGATCAAAGGCAATGGGATCCACACCTTTTTGGATTAATTGTTCATTCAAAACATCCATCATCTCTAAAAAGGACATGTCTGGTGAAACCTCCTCAATAGGGTAGGTTACCATTTTCCCTGTAGCATCAGCATTTGCTTGTCGCCAAATTTTTAAAGTCAAATTCATAGTTCCCGTTTTTTACTTTATACTATTTTTAATCATTGCGTTGTAATCGATAAGGAGATTTCATCAACAACCATTGAATATTTCCTTCCCAGTCATCTTGACTCCCCCATTTAAAAAGTGGGTCACGTTCCATGTCAAATATTTTTTTGCCATCCTCATATATTCTGAGGGTTGTTCTTGTTTGAAACGTTTCATATTGATCAAAATCAACATACCAATCACCTCCAGTAGAAACCTCATAAATGTCTGTACTGTGTCTTATTTCGCCATATTCGTTTATTTCCAAAGACTCATCAACAATAATCTCTGGTTCATTTTCGATATAATATTGGTTAACAAATACTTCTTCTTCGAAAATAAAACGTACACTTCCCGTTAAAATGGTTCCTGCTCCAAGGTATTTTGAAAGTTCACTGATTGGATAAAAGTCCAGATTGGTATAATCCACTTTTGCCTTCATCAAACGTGCATTAGTTTCCCGTGCATCTAAGACCTTTAAATTCGTTTGATTGATAAATTTTCTTTCGATATATTCTTGAACTTCTAAACCGCTTTTTCCAATACTCTTTCCTGTGCTTTCATCATAAAAATTAAATGGTATTATAGCAACAAGATCTTTGTCAAATGGTGGAAACGTGTAGTCATATTCCTCCGTTATTGTTTGTTTTTCTTTTTTATCTGCTGTTTTAAAAACATGTTCTTTCCCATCAGAAAATTTGATTTTAATGATGTTTTCAACCATCATTTCATTGATGCGTTCTTCGCCTTCAAATTTATATTGAATCCGCGTATCTCCCAAAAGAGTAACATTGGCTTCAATCATCTGATAATCTTTTGTCAAAATCAAATCCTTTCCGCCTTGGGCAAAGGATTTTGCCCCTACTGGAAGTAGGAAACAAATAAGACAATTGATTTTAACTTTTTTCATTATCAGACTAAAGTTTTTAGAACGTTGGATAGGTTTCATAACGGGAAGATTTAGGGGGGACCAATAAAAAGAGGTTTAATTATTTATAGGATCGGGTTTTAACTTCAATTTCTTCATATTTTAAATCTTCTTTACGAAGTACAGCATCTCCAGGCTCTCCCTTGTATTCCCAAGCTGAGACAAAGGTGAAGTTTTCATCATCTCTCAAAGCTTCTCCTTCTGGAGTTTGGGATTCTTCACGGAAGTGACCCCCACAGGACTCTGTTCTTTCTAAAGCATCTTTAGCAAATAATTCCCCCAATTCTAAAAAGTCAGCAACTCGAACTGCTTTGGCCAATTGCTCATTAAACTCGTTAGCTGTTCCAGGGACATTTACATTCTTATAAAAATCTTCACGCAATTCTTTAATTTCTGCCATGGCATCTTTTAAATCAGCTTCATTTCTAGACATCCCACATTTATTCCACATGATTTTACCTAATTTTCTATGGTAATAATCCACGGAATTAGAACCGTTATTATTGATTAACGCCTCCTGTTGTGCTTTAACTGCCGATTCAGCGACTTCAAATTCTGGTAAGTCAGTAGAAATGGCTCCTGTTCGAATATCGTCAGAAAGATAATCTCCAATGGTGTATGGAAGAACAAAGTAGCCGTCTGCAAGGCCTTGCATTAACGCCGAGGCTCCAAGGCGGTTGGCACCATGATCTGAAAAGTTGGCTTCACCAATGGCATAACATCCAGGAATGGAAGTCATCAGGTTGTAGTCCACCCAAACGCCTCCCATAGTGTAGTGAACTGCTGGATAAATCATCATAGGTGTTTCGTATGGGTTTTGATCGACGATTTTTTCATACATCTGAAACAAGTTACCATACTTTGCCTTGACGATTGCCTGACCTAGTTTTTTGACCAAGGCGGCATCATTTTCATCCAAACCTTTGACATGTGCTTGTTCTTTTCCGTATCGAATAATTGCAGCAGCAAAATCGAGATATACAGCCTCTCCAGTTTTATTAACTCCAAAACCAGCATCACAGCGTTCTTTGGCAGCACGAGAAGCTACATCACGGGGAACAAGGTTTCCAAAAGCAGGGTAGCGACGTTCCAAATAATAGTCCCGATCTTCTTCAGCAATTGCAGTGGGCTTTAAACGTCCTTCTCGAATCGCTTGGGCATCTTCAACTTTTGCTGGTACCCAAATACGTCCATCATTCCGTAAGGATTCAGACATTAAGGTTAATTTTGATTGATGATCCCCAGACACTGGAATACAGGTCGGGTGAATTTGTGTAAAACATGGATTGGCAAAGTGAGCTCCACGTTTGTGAATTTTCCAAGCGGCAGAAACATTACTTCCCATCGCATTGGTAGAAAGGAAAAAGACATTTCCATAACCTCCAGAAGCAATAACAACTGCGTGTGCAGCGTGACGCTCTAGTGCTCCAGTAACTAAGTTTCTGGCTATAATTCCACGGGCCTTCCCATCAACGACCACCAAATCCATCATTTCATGACGGTTGTACATCTTGATTTTTCCACGTCCAATCTGTCGATTCATTGCGGAATAGGCTCCTAAAAGTAATTGTTGACCGGTTTGTCCTTTGGCATAAAAAGTACGTGATACCAATACCCCTCCAAAAGAACGGTTATCCAAAAGTCCTCCATAATCTCTGGCAAAAGGAACTCCTTGAGCCACACATTGATCAATTATATTGGTCGATACCTCTGCCAATCGATGTACGTTGGCTTCCCTTGAACGGTAGTCTCCCCCTTTGATAGTATCGTAAAAAAGACGGTGGGTAGAATCCCCATCACCTTGATAATTCTTTGCGGCATTAATTCCTCCTTGAGCTGCAATCGAGTGCGCACGCCGTGGAGAATCTTGAAAACAAAACGTTTTGACATTATACCCCAACTCAGCTAATGTTGCTGATGCTGAAGCACCTGCTAAACCCGTACCCACAACAATGACATCGATCAATCGTTTATTGGCAGGACTTACTAAGTTGATTTTACTTTTATGATTTGTCCATTTATCGGCTACAGGACCTTCCGGTATTTTTGAATCTAAAACTGCCATATCTTAAGCGTTAAAATGATGAAACAATGCAATAAAAATAAAGCCTATGGGGATGAGCCAGGCAAAAGCTGTCGTTATTGATTTGATAGCCCCTGAATATTTATTGTTGACCCCTACTGTTTGAAAAGAGGATGCAAATCCGTGATAAAGATGTAATGCTAAAAAGACAAATGAAATCACGTAAAGGGACACACGTACAGGGTCGTGAAATTTATGTTGTAATTCTTCAAAGTAGCGGTTGGGGTCTTCTGGCATAACATTGATGTATTTATAGTTCATCTCTGGAAACCAAAAGTCATACATGTGCAATCCGAGGAAGGATAAGACAACGATACCAGAAAGAATCATATTACGCGACACCCAAGAGGCATTTGCACTACCAAGAAATTTGGTGTATTTTTTCTCACGTGAGCTTCTGTTTTTAATTTCCAATCGAAAGCCCATTAAGAAATGGAAAAGGACACCAAAAATTAAAACTGGCTGCAAAATAAATTGAACCAAAGGATTTGTTCCCATAAAATGCGAGAACTGATTAAACACCGTTGCACTAAAAACAGAAGTAATGTTAATAATAAAGTGCTGTGTAAGAAAGACCACTAAAAACAATCCAGAAAGTGCCATAGCAACTTTTCTTCCGATTGAAGAGGAGAGGATACTCATAGTTTTCAATTTGATACACAAAATTAATCCATAAAGGATTAGTAACAAGCAAGGATTCTTGTTTTTTTCAAGTAAATAGCTTATCAAAAATGATTAAAAATAATTTTGTCTAACAAACTCCTACAAAAGAATTATTAATCAACGGTTCTATTAAACAAAGTTACTCTAATCACTTGTTTATCAAACAAAAATAAACGGGCTACTTAACGCTTAAAGTAGCTCGTTGTTTTTGATCAGTCGTCGAAATTTCAAAGTCATAAGTGTCTTTTGGTAAATATATGACTCCATTATCTGCTGTTTTAAGCGGTTTCTTTTTATGGCGTTTTAAATAACTTTTATGACCATTTTTCCCCACACTTAAATCATAGTCTATCAAATTAAACCCTTTGTTTAAGGTTCCTGTTTTCTGATAGAGCGTAATCCCTTCTTTACTTTCAACAGAAAGGGTGTAGTTTGTTTTTTGCTTGGCGTAAACCGTTGCTTCCAACTTTGGTGTTCTCGGAGAACTCCAAGGGTTGCGTTGTTGCCCCCAAAAATTGGAGTGTTTAACTTTTTCTAATTCAAAAATATGAAGCGGTTTTTCAAAAATTTGAGGACTGGCTTTTTGTATGTTGGAGATATCGCCGATATAGATGGAACGTCCATGGGTTCCCACCACCAAATGTTTGGCTTTGGGTTGTACGATCATATCGTGGACAGCAGCAGCCGTAAGTCCTGCTGAAAACTTCTCCCAAGAACGTCCATGGTCAAAAGAAACATAAACTCCTTGATCATTCCCTAAATAGAGAATATTTTCATTGACAGGATCTTCCCGGATCACATTAGCGGGGCTATTGGGTAGGTTGGCGTTAATGGCAGTCCAACTCTTTCCACGATCATCACTTTTATAGACATACGAATTGAAATCATCTCCCCGATATCCGTTCAAAGTGACCAATACACGATCTTCATCATGTGCTGAAGCGACTACACGACTGACCCACAAGTCTTTTGGAAGATCTTGACCGATGGACTCCCAAGTCCCGCCCCCATTATCGGATCTATACACATACCCATCATCACTACCCGTATAAAGCAGCCCGAATTGAAAAGGGGATTCACTAATCGTCGTAAGGGTTCCAAAAGCAACATTTCCTTTTTTACCTCCAGAGGTCAAATCTGGAGAAATACTTTCCCAATTATCTCCTTGATCAAGAGAACGGTGGAGTTTATTGCTTCCAAAGTAAAGGATGTCCTGATTGTGTTCGGAGAGTAAAATGGGCGATTGCCAATTAAAGCGGTAAGGAGCTTCTCCAAGTTGGTGTTTGGGCTGAATTCTTTTGGAGCGCTTTTTAGCTAAATCCAATCGGTAATAATTTCCAAATTGAAATCCAGTATAAACAGTATTGGTGTCACGTTGATCGACTTGAACATACATTCCATCTCCTCCTAAAAGGCGTGTCCATGCGTTGTGTCCAGAAGCGTGCCATGAAGTGTCATCGGTGGAATTATGAGGTCCTTTCCAAACGCCATTATCTTGTAAACCTCCATAAACATTGTATGGAGTTTCGTCATCTACAGTTATGGCATAAAACTGCCCTACAGCAGTAGAATTGTTTTTCATCCAATGTTTTCCGTCATCATAAGTGATGTTTACCCCTCCATCATTTCCATTAATGAGGTGACCGGGTTTTTCAGGATTAATCCATAAGGCGTGGTGATCGCTGTGAACTACTCGGGAACTGCCTATGTTATAAAAGTTTTTCCCTCCATCATCAGAAGAAAGTAGTGGAACACCATAGATGTAAATTTTATCAGCATCTTTAGGAGCAACGTGAATGTGTCCAAAATAATACCCGTAACTGTAATAAACCGCATCGAGATACCCCTCATGCGTTTTGGACCATGTATTACCTCCATCAGTTGATTTAAACACTTCTGCCCCAACCACGGGAGTGTCAAAAAGTAAGGAATTGGCATCTTCCAAGTAGGTGGCTAAATCTATTGGTTTTACTCGACCATCTCTTACCAAATTTTTAATGTTTTGTGCACGGTACTTTTCTTGGAAACCGTTTTGTTTGAGGTAGTTGTTTAGCTGTTTATCTTCCAAAGCGAGGAAATCGGCTGTGGACATCGTTTTAAAGTCGTCTTTAACAAGCCCAGTTGTTTTTTGATCGTCTTCTTTTGGACGGCGAAACTGGCTGTCATGAATAGCGTAAATGGTTTGCTCGTCATAGACTGCAACACCAATTCGCCCCACGCCTTCTCCAGTAGGGAAACCACTTTCGGCTGTAGAAATTAGGGTCCACGTTTGCCCCGCATCTGTACTTTTATATATCCCTGATGCTTGGCCAGCACCGTCAAAATTCCAGGCTTTTCGATCTTTTTGCCAAGCTGTTGCATATTGAATATTAAAGTCTGAAGGAACATGGGCCATGTCAATGATTCCAGTAACATCATTAATAAAGAGGGTTTGTTCCCAATGAGTTCCACCATCTTTTGTTACATAAATACCCCGTTGGGAATTGGGCGTATATAAATGTCCAGTGACACCAACAACAACATGGCTTGGGTCTTGAGGATTGATCAATATTTTCCCAATATGATGACTGTCTGGAAGTCCTTTATGTTCCCATGTTGTTCCGTTATCGGTTGTTTTAAAAAGGCCAAGTCCAGCATAGGAAGATCGCGATGCATTGTTTTCTCCTGTGCCTACCCATAAGGTTCTTGTGGGCCAATGCATAGCAATTTCTCCAATATTTTGCGTTGGACTGTTGTCCATAATGGGAGTAAAACTTATACCATTGTCTTTGCTGTGCCATAGCCCACCGGAAGCATACGCTACATAAAATTCCGTGGGATCTTCTGGGTTAACAGCAAGAGCCACCACACGACCATTCATCACTGATGGCCCAATATTTTTAAAGGGAATTGACGCTACAAGAGATTGTTCGCTTACGACTGGTTTTTCTGTTTTTTTTATGGCAGTTACTTGTGCTTGTACAAGTGCATGACTGAGTATCATTAGGGATAGTACGGCTAGTTTCCTCATCGTTTATGTTTTTAGATTTTTGAAAATACAAATAAATCTCAGCGAAAAGAGAATTTTAAGTGAAAGAAATTATATTCGTAAAAAAAACCATGCGTTATACTCCCCTACCCTCCAATGTTTATCAAAAGAATAGAGCAAACTTTATGGCTGAAATGCTTTCTAAAAGTTTGGCTGTTTTTAATTCCAATGATGTGTACCCGATAAGTGCAGACAGTACTCTCCCCTTTGAACAACACCGAGATATTTTTTATCTCACAGGAGTGGATCAGGAAGAAACCATTTTGATTCTTTTTCCAGATGCATTGGAAGCCAAGCATCGAGAAATTCTCTTTGTTCGGGAAACCAACGCCCATATTGCTGTTTGGGAAGGTGCAAAATTGACCAAAGCTGCAGCTACTGAGTTAACTGGGATTGAAACCGTGTATTGGCTGAGTGATTTTGATCGTGTTTTAATGGAATTAAGCAGTCAATGTGATGTTTTTTATTTCAATACCAATGAGCATTACCGCCAAGCAGTGGAAACGGAAACCCGTGAAGACCGTTTTATAAAAAAATGTAAGAAAAAATTTACGGCACATCAGACGGCTCGAAGTAATCCAATTCTCCAACGCTTACGTTCAGTAAAAGCTCAGGAGGAAATCGGACATATCCAAAAAGCTTGTGATATTACAGAAAAGGGGTTTCGTCGCTTATTATCATTTGTTCAACCAGGGGTTTGGGAACACGAAATTGAAGCGGAATTGATTCATGAATTTTTACGAAATCGCTCAAAAGGTTTTGCGTATAGCCCCATCATTGCAGCTGGACAAAACAGTAATGTTTTGCATTATGTTGAGAACAACAAACAATGTCAAGCAGGAGATCTTTTGTTGCTTGATGTTGCTGCGGAATATGGGAATTACAGTAGTGATATGACACGAACTATTCCTGTTTCAGGAAAATTCACTTCCCGACAAAAAGCCGTTTATGAAGCTGTATTGAGGGTGAAAAAAGAAGCCACAAAGTTGTTAGTTCCTGGAACACTTTGGAAAGAATTTCATGTTGAAGTTGGGAAAATAATGACTTCGGAACTCTTGGGCTTAGGTTTGTTGGATAAGGCAACCGTTCAGCAAGAATCACCGGAGCAACCTGCCTATAAAAAGTATTTTATGCACGGGACTGCTCACCACCTCGGTCTGAACACGCATGACTACGGTTTGATTTACGAACCGATGCAAGCCCATATGGTCTTTACTGTTGAGCCTGGTATTTACATTCCCGAAGAAGGTTTTGGCATTCGTTTAGAGGACGATGTGGTGGTTCAAGAAACAGGAGAGCCCATTAACTTAATGGAAAATATTCCGATTGAAGTGGAGGAAATTGAGGCATTAATGAACAAATAAAACTGTGCTTATTTGACTGGAAAACAAATTTCAGATTCTAATTCTAATTCGGGTGTGTTTTTTGGACTGTTTAAATAAAATTCCATGGGAGGAACCTTCGTTAAAGCGTTGAATTTTTTCGCTCTTTGATACATCATTTGAGTTGCCCAAGCATTGTCAACAAAACGGTAGGGTCCTTTATGGTGAATCTTATGCACTTTCATGGCAGGTAAATTTCCGAACTTAAAATGCTCTTTAAGGTCTTTTGGTTGTTCCTTTAGTGGAATAGCGGCGGTATAGGTTACACGATTTTTTAAAGGTTCCCATTGATGGTATATGGAAAATGGATCAGCCGAAACTAAGGCCTTGTATTTAGAATAAACTGTTGTTAATAGCTTTTCAAAATCCTTACTCATATGTTGTGGCATTTGGTCCAAAGGGCAGGTAGTGGTTATTCCAACATACTCCAAAGCTGCTTGTTTGACAATTCCAGGAAAGCTCAATTTTGAATGTAGTGTTCCATCTTCTATAATGTTTTTTAACATTTTTAGACCGCGTTGATAATCCATCCCAATGCCGTATTGCATGCTTTTTTTCATCCAAAATAAAAAGAAAGGTAAACTGCTGTTCATCGTCCACGTCACCAAAGTCGCATCCGTTTCTGGAACCAACTCAAAATGGGTTGTAGCTTCTGACTTAAAGGGTTTTAAAAAGTTAATTTTAATTTCAATCCGATTTGGAGCATCTTCTTTAGTGATGGTCATTTTTCCTTCTCCAACGACATCACCCTGCCAATGGTAGGATTTTCCATTCGCCAAGAGGGTCACTTTGGCTTCAGGCTCGGCAATTAGCCATGGAGACCAAGCAGCCCAATGTTTAAAATTGGATAAATGGGTATAAATTTTTTCTGGAGTGGCCTTTATGACCATCGATTTTTGTACAAATATTTTAGGCATATTGTAGAGAATTGGGTTGTTTTAAATGTAGTTTTTTATGATCAATTACCAAAAAAAAAGCCTTCATGATGAAGGCTTTTTTTTATTTATTACGCTATTTGCGGGGATTTCTTTCGTTGCCAAAACCACAGTATGGTAAAGAGAACGATTAGAATCACAGGAAAGCTAATCATGAGCGTTAAGGTTTGCTGTCCAGCAGCTAATTCCAGTGCGTCGCCAGTTAATCCTAAGGCAGCATTTTCAGCAGTTGCAACATCAATCCAATCACCAATGATTGGTTGGAAAATAGAGGTAGAAAACATCCCCATTGCCCCGACCATAGACATTCCTAATGCACCGGTTAAGGGTGTTTTCTCTGCAACAAAACCAATCATGTTCGGCCAGAAATAACAGACTCCAATGGCAAATACTATGGCTGCGACATAGACCATACCTCCAGTTTGTGTACTGAATAAATAAATCCCTATGGCGGTAAAAATAGCTGATCCAAGCAGTACTCCTGTTTGGTCAAATTTATGTACAATATCTCCACCGAAATAACGGCCAACTGCCATTAAACCAGTCACCAATGCGAGTATTACCATGGGTTGTGCGCCACTACTACTCATAATAAGGCTGGTCCATTGTTGTGGTCCAAATTCTGAGATAGCGGTGAGTGCCATACATAGAAAGATAAAGATGTATACTGGGTTAAGCATGGCTTTTATGTTTTCGCTGATCGAAGTCATTCCTTCCATTTTGGGCTTAGGAAATTCTTGTCCAGAAAATAGATAGACATAGATCAAAGTTGGTATCATAATGATCCAAATTTGTGCTTGCCAACCCGTCCCAAAGTCTGTCATGAATTGAGAAATTAAACTTCCTAAAACAATTCCTCCGGGAAACCACATATGAAAGCGATTAAGGAGTTTGTTCATTGTTTTACCTGTGTAGGCATCCGCAATCATCGGATTACAAGCGGCTTCCGTACAACCATTTCCAATTCCAATTAATAGGGTAGAGATTAATAGGCCGACATAGCCACCGGAATAAATGGTTAAAATAATTCCTAAGGTATGTGTTAAAAATGCGAATTGCATGATACGCTTTGGACCTATGGTATGATAAAAGAGTCCTCCCAATACCATGGATATCGGGAATCCTAAAAACCACATTGAATTGATAAATCCTAATTGCTTGGCCGTTAAGTCGAATGCTTCTCCAAGCTGTGGTAAAATTCCTGCTCGGATACTAAACGAGAGGGCTGTTGTGATGAGTGCAAAACAACTGCCGTAAAATAGTCTTAGTTTATTTGTCATGTTTGTTTGGTTTCTTATTCGAATGTAAGATATATCTTTTTTTAGAATTTTAAAAAGGGGAATCTTACAGGGTTGGTGTTAACTATTTAAAAGAGGGTTTTTAAACAATGGTTAACTGCATCCACAATCTGGCCCACAATTTTTATCGGAAGTCTTTTTCTTTTTAAACACGTACTTTCTAAGGAGATATCCTAGGGCACTAATTCCTGCGAAGAGTACTAAAAATTTTTGAAAAAACTCCATCAACCTAAAATTTGGTAGGCAGCAAATGCAGATACATAGGCCAAAATGGTCATAAATAAAAGTTGAAGGAAGGGCCATTTCCAGCTGTTGGTTTCTTTTTTTACGATCGCCAAAGTACTCATACATTGCATGGCAAAGGCATAAAAAAGCATCAAGGAAATTCCGGAAGCTAAATTAAACAATGGACTACCGTCGGGACGCACCTCTGCTTTCATTTGTTGTTTTATGGTTTCTTCAGAGTCATTTCCTACACTATAGATGGTCGCTAAGGTTCCGATAAAAACTTCCCGAGCCGCAAAGGAACTGATGAGTGCAATCCCAATTTTCCAGTCAAATCCTAAAGGACTAATCACGGGTTCAATAGTTTTTCCTAGAATACCGATATAGGAATGTTCCAAACGGTATGCATTTATTTTGGTTTCCAAGACCGCAGCTTCAATATGGGGGTTTTGGGCTGTAACCAATTGATCGGCCTTGTTGAAGTTATCTCCAGGCCCAAAGGAAGCCATGATCCATAATAGGATGGAAATGGCCATGATGATTTTTCCTGCTTCTACAACAAAGGTGCGTGTTTTTTCCCATATGGTGATGGCTACATTTTTTAGTAGCGGGAATTTATAATTGGGCATTTCTACGACAAAATAGCTTTTGGAGGGTATTTTTAGCACTTTGGTCAAAATGGCTGAGGAAAGCAATGCCATGATAAATCCTAAGAAATAGAGTCCCATTAGGGTGAGTCCTTGGTAGTTGATTCCTAAAATCCGCTGGTCGGGAATGACTAACGAAATTAAAATGGCATAGACAGGTAAACGAGCAGAACAGGTTGTGAAAGGGATCACTAAAATAGTAATGAGTCGTTCTTTCCAGTTTTCAATATTTCGGGTGGCCATAACCGCTGGAATGGCACAAGCTGTTCCTGAAATTAGCGGTACAACACTTTTACCACTTAAACCAAATCGTCGAAGTCCACGATCCATAAGAAATACGACACGACTCATATAGCCCGTTTCTTCCAAGACGGAGATAAATAAAAAGAGTAAGGCTATTTGTGGAATAAAAATGATGATTCCTCCTAATCCGGGGATAACCCCTTCTGCTAGGAGACTGGTGAAAAGTCCAACAGGGAGCTGATCTTTTACCGTTTCACTTAGTGTTGCAAAAGTAGTATCTATAAAGTCCATAGGGATACTACTCCAGTCATAAATGACTTGAAAGATGGTCATTAAAATCAAAAAGAAAATGAAATATCCCCAAAATTTATGAATCAAAACACGATCTAAACGGCTTCGTAAGTCTGTTCCTTGGGTTCGATCTACTTTATATACTGCTTTTAATACTGCATTGATGAGTTGATAGCGTTTGATGGTTTCTTTTTGTTGTAAACGCTTTAAATAGGACGTTGACTGGGTTTTAAAATTGGCGGTGTCGGAAACTTTCTGTCGATCTAATTTGGCAAAGTTGACATCTTGAGTGATAACCAACCAGAGTTTGTATAGGGATTGGTTGGAAAAGGTGTTTTCAAGATTTTGAAAATAGTCTTTGTCAATAGTCATAACATCCAAGGTGGGTGTGGTTGACAACGAACGGTAATTAACTAATAGCGTTTTTAAAACGTCAATTCCAATATTGTCTCGTGCGCTGACCAGTGCAACTTTGGTATTGAGTTGTTCTTCAAGTTGAGCTACATCCAAGCTGATTCCTTTTCGCTTCATCTGATCGGACATATTAATCACCAGAATAGTGGGGATTTCCAAATCTTTGATTTGCGTAAAGAGTAAAAGGTTGCGTTTTAAGTTTTCAATATCGGTAACTACAACAGCAACGTCGGGAAAATCTTTATCATTTTTGTTGAGTAAAAGTTCGATGACCACACTCTCATCCATGGAGGATGCATTAAGACTATAGGTTCCGGGTAAGTCAATGATATGAGCTTTGGTCGTTCGGTTAAGTTTACAAACACCTTGTTTTTTTTCAACCGTTATCCCTGGATAATTCCCTACTTTCTGGTTGAGTCCAGTCAATTGATTGAATACTGATGTTTTCCCTGTATTGGGATTGCCTAACAGGGCGACATTCAGCATTTTACTCATTGAATTTATTTCAAATTGACAAAAATATGTTGGGCAGTTTCTTTTCGAATAGCAAGATGCGATTCGTCAATTTTTATATAGAGCGGATCATTAAAAGGCGCTCGTTGGATGAGTTGTATTTCGTTACCTGGCAAGCAACCCATTTCAATTAACTTCAAGGGTAGTTTATCCGTCTCTATGGAATCAATTACCGCCTTAATTCCTTTTTCCAATTGATTTAAAGAAATCATTATTTAGAATCATTTTAAAGAACAAAGAAACAAAATTTAAAGCGGTTTCTTTATAAAAGCATGGATAAATTAGCTAGCGTGTTCTTAAAATTCTTTTTTTAGAATTTTGATATCGTCCAATAATTCAGTCATTGCATCGGGGTCGGTGCCGTCATAAAAACCACGGATGCGTTTTTTAGGATCAACGAGAACAAAATTTTCGGTATGAATCATATCGAAAGGTCCTCCATCTCCATCTTCTTTTACAGCTAAATAGGATTTACGAGCTAGGGTGTAAATTTCTTTTTTATCACCAGTTACCAAGTTCCATTTGGAATCCACAACTCCTTTTTCTAATGCGTATTGTTTAAGGACTGAAACCGAGTCAATAGCTGGAGTCACTGTATGGGACAGGAGCATAACTTGATCATCATCAAGGAGTTCGTCTTGAAGGAGTCCCATATTTTGAGTCATTTTTGGACAAATGGAAGGACAGGTGGTGAAGAAGAAATCCGCAATATAAATTTTATCTTGATAATCTTTTTGGGTGATGATGGTCCCATTTTGATTGAGCAATCGGAAATTGGCTATCTGATGGTATTTTTTGACATGCTGCAAGGTACTGTCCACCAATTCATAGTTAACCATAGCGGGTTGATATATCGGCAAACGTTTTGTGGGTTTTAGAGCGTTGTAAAACAGCCCTAAAATCACCAAAGAACTTATTCCAAAAATAAGGATAAAACGGCGGTATTTTTTAGGTAAAATTTTCAAGTGCAATTTATTTTTATCAAAGTTATGACTTTCTGAAGAAATGAATTTCATTATAAAAAGTTAAAAGGAAAACAAATTCATTGAGCAATTTTTATAATGCTTTCTAATATGCTACTTTTGATGTCATTAAAAAATCGCTATGAGTCCGTTTCTTGTTAAAGCAATCCAATTACTCCTGAGTCTTTCCCTTTTGGTAGTACTCCATGAGTTGGGGCATTTTATTCCTGCCAAATTGTTTAAAACTCGTGTTGAAAAATTCTTTTTGTTTTTTGATGTCAAGTTTGCTTTGTTTAAAAAGAAAATTGGAGAAACAGAATACGGTATTGGTTGGTTGCCTTTGGGAGGATATGTAAAAATCTCAGGTATGATTGACGAAAGTATGGATACCGAGCAGATGAAACAGGAACCTCAATCTTGGGAATTTCGTTCTAAACCTACTTGGCAACGCTTGATTATCATGTTGGGTGGTGTAACGGTAAATTTGATTTTGGGGTTTTTGATTTATATGATGATCCTCTTTGTTTGGGGGAAGAATACCTTAGGTAATGAAGATTTACCTAATGGACTCCAACCTTCACCTATGATTCAAGAATTGGGTTTTGAATCGGGAGATCAGCTACTAGCAGTTGACGGAAAACCCTTAGAAAATGTATTGGATGTCAATCGACATTTATTTTTACGCAGTGTGGAATCCATTGACGTCAAGCACAGCAATGGTGCTAGGGAAACGATTGCGATTCCAAAGGATATTGGCCTTCGAATGTTTGAAGCGGGTGATATGTTTCCCTTAATGCCACTTTTTTCGAATACCATTGATAGCATTGCACCCAACCAAGCCGCTGCAGCTGCTGGTTTACAAGTTGGTGATGAAATTAAAGGGATTGACGGGGAAATGATTTTGGGACGTGCTGAATTGATTGAGGCCATTCGATCTCATAAGGAAACCGAAATGGCATTGATCTATTCCCGTAACCAACGTTTGGACACCTTACAAATCACGCCCAATACGGAAGGGATGATTGGCATTGTCTTTAAGCAGCCTTCTATTGCATCAACCAACGTCCAATTGAATATTGGAGAAAGTATTGTTCAGGGGTTCGACTTTGGTTATTGGATCTTGTATGATTATGTGGCTCAGTTTAAATATATTTTTACCAAAAAAGGAGCTCAAGAAGTGGGTGGCTTTGGCGCCATTGGGAATTTATTTCCAAGTACTTGGGACTGGAAAGGGTTTTGGTCCAGCACGGCTTTAATTTCTATTATTTTAGCTTTTATGAATATCCTCCCTATCCCCGCTTTAGATGGTGGACATGTCATGTTTTTATTGTATGAAATGATCAGTGGACGCAAACCGAATGACAAGTTTATGGAGTATGCGCAAATGTTTGGGTTCTTTTTGTTAATGGCCTTAGTATTGTACGCCAACGGAAACGATATTTATCGCGCCATCTTTAATTGAAAAATTATAAAATAATTTTGGACAGGCTGTTTGTAATCTCTTTTAAATAAATTATATTTGCCCACCAAAATATTCCTCCTTAGCTCAGTTGGTTAGAGCATCTGACTGTTAATCAGAGGGTCCTTGGTTCGAGTCCAAGAGGGGGAGCTAGCGCAACCGCTACACTACATTAACATTTTAACCCTTCACGAAAGTGAGGGGTTTTTTCTTACTATTAAGTTTACCATAAATTTAGTTAATTTTTTGGCATCTGTTTGGCACTAATCTAAAAAGAGTGGTAAATCCTCATACTCTTTCTCTGTCGTTTCTGTTCTACGTAATTTAGGCAGTACATAATGAAGTGAGAGCTGTAACAGTTTTGGCTTTTGATTGGTATCCATTGAATTCACATCTATAGAATTTACAACCTCATCTATTAGGCTTTGCAGTTGCTCTTTAACTTCTATTGTTATTTTGTTTTGGCTTCCTTTGGGGCGTGGCATCGATTATTGTATTTTATTCAGTAGGATAGAGGTGTTTAGG
>CBFIJI010000009.1:0-38687 GCA_965662885.1 Flavobacteriaceae bacterium
GTTCTCTTGGAGCGACCCTCATCCGCCTTGGCGGATAATACTCTACCCCTGAGCTACTTTCGCTTGTGGTGTGCAAATTTAAAATAAAATTTTAATCTAACAGCATCTATCCTAAAAATACAACAAGATAAAAGAAGGTTTATAAGAACCCTCTAGGAACCCTTAACAGGGAACTCTTTTTAATGACGTACATCCCTTAATTAAGCAATTTTGTGCTTTTTTTTGCAAAATCCTTACTATATTTAAGATGAAAAAACCAAAACAACGTGAAATCATCGACCATCAAAACAATTCAATTGTGTATAGTGATTTTGGCACTAATCAACTTCAAGCCACTATATGCCCAAAAAACATCCTCTTCAAAAACCAATTTTATCATCATTTTTACCGATGATTTGGGCTATGGAGATTTGAGTTCCTTTGGACATCCCACCCTAAAAACACCTCATTTAGATCAGATGGCTATGGAAGGCCAACGATGGACCAATTTTTATGTTGGGGCTAGTGTTTGTACACCCAGTCGTGCAGCCTTACTTACAGGTCGCTTACCACTTAGAAGTGGAATGAGTAACGATACGACCCGCGTCCTTTTTCCCAATTCTAAAAATGGACTTCCAGCTTCTGAAATTACATTGGCAGAACAACTCCAAGCTGTCGGCTATCAAACTGCCGCCATTGGAAAATGGCATTTGGGTCATAAGGAACAATACCTTCCCACCAACAATGGCTTTGACTATTATTACGGCATCCCCTATTCCAACGATATGGACGTTCCAGAAGCAGTAACCCAAGCAGCTGGTGGTTACTGGAATTTTTGGGAAAATCCCAAAAATATCAAAATAGAAAACTTTAATGTTCCCCTGCTGCGAAATACAGAGATCATCGAACGTCCAACAGATCAAAACACCATCACCCAACGCTATACAGAAGAAACCATTCAATACATTAAGAAAAATAAGGACCAACCCTTTTTTATCTATTTGGCGCACAGTATGCCCCATGTTCCTCTATTTGCCTCCAAAGCGTTTTTGGGGACCAGCAAACGTGGACTTTATGGGGATGTTGTTGAAGAAATTGATCATGGTGTGGGGCAGATCATCGCCACATTAAAAGAAGAAGGGCTGTCAGAAAATACCATAGTAGTCTTTACCTCCGATAACGGTCCTTGGCTTACTTTTCGTCAAAACGGCGGAAGTGCTGGCTTGTTAAGAGCTGGAAAAGGAACTACCTGGGAAGGTGGTATGCGTGTCCCTACCGTTTTTTGGGGACCCACCAACATCACACCAGGCTTGGTGAGTCATATCGGTTCCACCATGGACCTGTTTGCCACCTTTAGTGCCATTGCTGATGTACCCCTGCCTGAAGATCGTATCTTAGACAGTAAAGACCTCGGTCCCACCCTTTTTCATTTGGAAGAAAGTGAACGCAATTCCCTCTTATACTATCGAGGAACTGAAGTCTATGCTGCCCGTTTAGGTGACTTTAAAGCTCACTATATTACCAAAGGAGCATACGGCCAATTTGGAGATAAAAAAATCCATAATCCACCTTTGCTTTATCATTTAGGTTCAGATCCTTCAGAGGAATTCGATATTGCTCAAAAGCATCCTGAAGTGCTCCAAGCCCTTGCGAAAATGGTGGCAGAACATCGATCAAAATTGGTTCAAGGAAAAGATCAAATGGGTGCCAGAGATTAATGGCTACTCCCCTTTTTTGGTCAACCTGCGTTTGATTTGATTAAGCTGCATCAAGGCCTCCACTGGGGTTAAGGTATCGATATCGATTGCGGTGATTTCTTCCCGTAATTCCTCCAACAAAGGATCGTCCAAATTAAAAAACTGCAACTGCATAGTATTGTCTTTTGAGGAGGGTCTTTTTTTGTGGGATTCCGTTCCATGCACCTCCTCCAAACGTTGGAGCTTTTGTGTTGCTGTATTGACAACATGTTGCGGCATTCCAGCCATTCGTGCTACATGAATACCAAAACTATGCGCACTTCCCCCAGGAACAAGTTTGCGTAAAAACAGTACTTTTTCTTTAAGTTCTTTTACAGAAACATTATAATTTTTGATTCGAGTGAGCAACTGTGCCATCTCATTCAACTCATGATAATGCGTAGCAAACAAGACTTTTGGACGATAAGGATGTTCGTGTAAATATTCTGAAATGGCCCAAGCAATGGAGATACCATCATACGTGCTTGTACCTCGACCAATTTCATCGAGTAAAACCAAACTTCGTTCGCTGATATTATTGAGAATGGAAGCCGTTTCATTCATTTCTACCATAAACGTAGAAGCCCCCATAGATATGTTATCACTCGCACCTACACGCGTAAATATTTTATCAACCAATCCGATGGTTGCTTTGGTAGCTGGAACAAAACTTCCAATTTGTGTCAATAAACAAATGAGTGCTGTTTGGCGTAAAATTGCTGACTTTCCAGACATGTTTGGACCGGTAATCATGATGATTTGTTGGGTTGCTGGATCTAAGATCAGGTCGTTAGCAATGTAGGGAGTCCCCGGGGGAAGCTGTTGTTCAATGACCGGATGACGACCACCTTGAATTTCCAATTGCTTGGTATCATTGATTTCTGGACAACAATAATGTTGCTTTTTAGCCAAAAGGGCAAAACCACATAAACAATCCAAACTGGCCAAAATAGCTGCATTGGTTTTTAATACCTGAAGTTGTTGTTGTAAGTGCCCAACCAATTCCGCAAATAACTGTTGTTCCAAAAGTTGAATTTGATCTTGTGCCGATAAAATTTTGGTTTCAAATTCTTTTAATTCTTCCGTAATATAGCGTTCCGCATTGACCAAAGTTTGTTTTCGAACCCAATCATCAGGTACTTTATCTTTATGGGTATTGCGAACTTCTATATAATACCCAAACACATTATTAAAGGCTATTTTTAAGGAGGGAATTCCCGTACGAGTGGTCTCCCGATCTAAGAGGGCGTCCAAATGAGCTTGTGTGTCAGATCGAAGGTTGCGTAATTCGTCCAATTCTGTTGAGAACCCTGGAGCAATAACATTGCCTTTATTCACCAAAACAGGAGCTTCAGGATGGAGGGTGTGTTTTAAAAGATCAATTAAGTCCTCCGTATCCATTAAGGTAGATGCAATGGTCTCCAAAGCAGTTAATTTCGAAGCTGCTAAATGCACTTTTAAAGGTGGGATGAGTTGAAGGGAATCGAGCAATTGCACCAATTCTCTTGGACGAATTCGTTCTGTAGCAATTTTTGCCATTATCCGTTCCAAGTCAATTATTTGATCCAATGTTTGACGCAGGGTGTCGAGATGATTAGCATGTTCCAACAAATCCTTGACAAGCCTATGCCGTTTTTCGATTGCTGCTTTATCCTTTAATGGAAAAGCCAACCAACGTTTTAATAAACGTCCCCCCATAGCCGTTTGCGTTCGGTCAATCACTTGTATTAGGGGAACACCTTCGGGATGTGTAGGTTGAAACAGCTCTAAATTGCGAATCGTAAATTGATCCAGCCAAACATGAGATTGATTTTCTAGGACACGAATAGCAGTGATGTGTGATAACCTGTGGTGTTGTGTACTGGAAAGATAATGCAAAACAGCCCCTGCTGCGCTAATGCCATTGTGTTGTTTTTCTACACCAAAACCAGCAAGCGTTTGTGTATTAAAATGCTGGATTAATTTCTCCATAGCTGCTGTATGAACAAAAGCCCAATCCTCCATAAAAAAAGTATGGAAAGCGGTTCCAAACTGAGTTTCAAACTGTTTTTTTTGGGGTTTTGAAATCAAGACTTCACTGGGTGAAAAATTTTGAAGCAACTGTGCCACCTCATCTTCACTACCTTCAGCCAACCAGAAATCTCCAGTTGAAATGTCTAAAAAGGAAATCCCAATACTTTTTTTCCCTAAAAAAATAGCGGCCAAATAATTGTGCTTTTTTTGATCTAAGACATCATCGTTTAGAGAAACTCCGGGGGTTACCAATTCCGTTACACCCCGTTTAACAATAGTCTTGGTCATCTTAGGGTCTTCCAATTGATCACAAATGGCCACCCGACACCCTGCCCGAACCAATTTGGGTAAATAGGTGTTTAAGGAATGATGGGGGAAACCTGCTAATGCCGTTTCACTAGTACTCCCCGCTCCTCTTTTGGTTAAGATAATTCCAAGGATATCAGCAGCTTTAATAGCATCATCCCCAAAAGTTTCATAAAAATCACCCACACGAAATAATAACAACGCATCAGGGTATTTCACCTTGATTTGGTTGTACTGCTTCATTAAGGGAGTTACTTTTCCGGATTTCGCCACTTGGAGATAGGGTTTCTACGAAAGTAATTATTATTTAAAACTTGTCGAACTTCTCCTAAAATAAAACAGAGAATTTTTTAAACAATTTATTTGATAGTACTTTTACCCACTAAATTTGAGCATGCGAAAATTAAAGAATAGCGAACTCATCAGGAAAAGTGCAAAGGAATTTAAGAAAGCTCCCAAAACACCCCTTATTTTAATTTTGGATAATATTCGAAGTTTAAATAATATTGGATCGGTGTTCCGTTCGGCGGATGCTTTTTTAATTGAAAAGATCTACCTCTGTGGAATTACTGCCCAACCACCTCACAAGGACATTCATAAAACTGCCCTAGGAGCAACGGAAACAGTCGCTTGGGAATACGCCCCAGACACGTTGAGTTTAGTGGAAAAATTAGTAGGGGAACACATCGCTATTTTTGCTGTTGAACAAACCGAAAAAGCAATTTCTTTGGAGAACTTCCAACCTGTAAAAGGAAAAACCTATGCCTTTATTCTCGGTAATGAAATCAAAGGTGTAGAACAAAAAGTGATTGACCGTATTCAACAAGCTATTGAAATACCTCAGTTAGGAACTAAGCATTCACTAAATATAAGTGTTGCTGCGGGCGTTGTCCTTTGGGATTTCTTTTTTAAGTTCCGACAGCATTAATTTTCCTTAGTAGCTGTTGGAAAGCTTGGCCATCAGTTTTAAAATCAAAAGCCGTTGCATCAATTTCTAGTATGGGGAAGGGATGGGATTGTTTTAAAAAATGTAAATAACCCGAAGTGATTTTCTGAAGATATTCCTCTTCAATATTTTCTTCAAAGGAGCGTCCTCTTTTTTTTATGTTGGCCAACAATTGTTTTATCGGTTGATGAAGATAAATCATCAAATCAGGGACAACGGTCGCTTTATTTATCTCGTCAAACCGCTTTTTATAAGCCACTAAGTTTTGAGAACTTAAATTCTGTTCAGCAAAAATCATCGACTTGTAAATAGAGTAATCAGCAATAACAGGATTTTGAATATTTTCTTTCCAAAAGGTTTTTCCTGTCTCAAAGCGGTCTTCTAAAAAAAATGTTTCTACAGCTAAAGCAGCTACCTCAGGGTTTTGATAGAATGCTTCGAGATGAGGGTTTTTAGTAAAAGACTCATAAAGGGGAGTCACTTGATAGGTGTCAGACACATGTTGCGTTAGGGTTGTTTTTCCAGCACCAATATTGCCTTCAATGACGATATAGGGAAATTGCTTAAAAATAGAAGGCAACCATAAATTGAAATCCAAAACGCTAAGATGTGCGCTATCCGTTGATTGGCGGAGCAGTGTTTCCATATCTTTATCCAAAACAGGATGGATAAAATGAGCAGCAATTTCCGTCATTGGAAGTAAAACAAAATTACGATTGGTCATCCGTGGGTGGGGAATCGTTAAATCAGGAGTTTCAATGATTTGATTTTCATAAAAAAGAATATCCAAATCGAGCGTCCGGTCTTGATAGCCCTGTCCTTTGGACCTTAACCTTCCAAATTTAGATTCAATCGCCAAGAGTACACGGAGTAATTCTTTAGGAGAAAGTTCTGTTTTAACGCACAGACAAGCATTTAAAAAGGGGGTGCTTTCAAAACCCCAAGAAGGAGATTCATAAAGAGATGATACCGCAGTAATTTCAATCGAGTACTGTTCTAAGGCACTAAGTGACTGCTGAATAAACAGGCTACGATTTCCTGAATTACTTCCAACAGAAAGGAAGGCTTTTTGTAAATGATCCATCAACTTATAATTCTTCGCAAAGCTACAAAACACTATATTTGTGACTAACTTTTTTTATAAATGAATTTTTTAAAATCCTTCTTTGCCTCCCTTTTAGGAAGCTTTGCGGCCTTTGGACTTGCCTTATTTTTCTTCTTTATTTTTATTGCTTCAATTGCTACGACTTTTTCAGCACAAGAAGCGATAACCTCTATTAAAGAAGACAGTGTTTTATTTCTTGATTTAAACAAAGGAGTACGTGACCGAGCGCAACAACTGGATCAATTTCAGGAACTTTTTGGACTAAAACAACAGGTTTTGGGACTTAACACCATTATCGGTGGAATTAAAAAAGCAGCGGCAGATGATCGGATCAAAGGGATTAAGTTACGGGCTGATTTTGCCATGGCAGGCTGGGCACAAAGTCATGCCATTCGAACAGCTTTAGTAGAATTTAAAGAAAGTGGTAAATTCATTTATGCCTATGCGGATGTTCTCTCCCAAAAAGGCTATTATCTGAGTTCTGTTGCAGATAGTATTATGTTGAATCCTGCCGGGATGCTAGACTTTAAAGGTCTTTCTTCAGAAGTCTTGTATTACAATGATTTCCAAGAAAAATATGGCGTTAAAATGGAAGTTGTCCGCCATGGAAAATATAAAAGTGCTGTTGAGCCCTATTTACAAAGAAGCATGTCCGATGCTAATCGAAGTCAAATAAAAGAACTTTTAGAGGCAATTTGGAGTTCGCTTAGGACAGCCATAGCAACAGATCGCCAATTATCTAATGAAACACTTGATATCATTGCTACTGAAGTTAGCGCTGGACTTCCAAAAATGGCTTTAGAACAAAAATTAATTGATCGTGTAGGCCATGAAGATGCATTCGATATCATGCTCAAAACCGCTATGGGTTTTTCCCCAACAGAAAAACTCCATGAAGTCAGTGTTCAAGAAGTGAATGCTTCAAAGAGTGATTATGATAAAACAATCAAAGATCGAATAGCAGTCATTTATGCACAAGGACCTATTCTCTACGGTGAAGGAAGTGAAAGTGTCATTGCACAAGGCCTTTTCGTTAAAGAAATCGAAAAAGCCACCCAAGATGATTGGATCAAAGCGATTGTATTACGAATTAACTCTCCTGGTGGAAGTGCCTTAACTTCTGAAATCTTGTGGCAAAGCTTGGAACGCGCCAAAGAAAAAAAACCCCTAGTGGTTTCTATGGGAAATGTAGCAGCCTCAGGAGGCTATTATATCGCAGCTGGAGCAGATAAAATATTTGCAGAACCATTAACAGTAACTGGTTCTATTGGTGTTTTTGCAACACTCCCCAATTTTGAAGGGCTAAGTAAGGACTTGGGAATCAATGCCGAACAGGTCAATACCCATAAAAATGCCATGGGATACAGTCCCTTTGAACCTATATCCGAAAGCTACCGTAAAAACACCAAAGCAGGGATCGAACATATTTACTCCCTTTTTAAGGAGCGGGTTGCCGCTGGTAGAAATTTATCTTTAACAAATGTTGAAGCCATTGCACAAGGAAGAGTATGGTCAGGTACCCAAGCACTTGAAGTGGGCTTGGTTGACGCCTTAGGCTCTCTTGATGATGCTGTTAAAGCTGCTGCTGAATTGGCTGAAATTGAAGAGTATAACCGCATTGAATATCCCAAAATCGAAGCCAATATTGAAACCCTATTTCAAGGCTTTGGTGTATTGGTCAACGGCCCAAAAAATAGCTTTGAAAAATTAATTCCCCAATCCATTAAACCCCTTTTCGAAAACAGTACTGAAAACAATCACCTGTTAGGAATTCAAACACGACTTCCTTTCGAATTAAATATTTATTAAATGGACATTTCAAAACGTGAGCTGGCGGGGAAGATCTACTTGCTACTCGCAGGACTTTTTATTACCTCTTTAGTAGTATCCAACTTAATTTTTCAAAAATTCTTTTATTGGCATCCCTTTGAATTTTCCATTTTTGGAAGCCGTCTTTTTGAATTATCAGTTGGAATACTTCCTTATCCTATCACCTTTCTTATCACCGATTTAATTTCTGAAATCTTTGGGAAGAAAAAAGCCAATGAAGTGGTGGTCGTCGGTATTTTTGCCTCCTTCTTCTCTATGGGAATTCTCCTTATGGCCAACTATGTTCCCGCCATGGAAACCTCTCCCATAAGTGACGCCCTTTTTGACAAAGTATTTTCTCTTTCGCCCTTAGCTGTTCTTGCGTCAATGCTCGCTTATTTGTTTGCACAATTTGTCGATATTCGTATTTACCACTTCTGGAAAAAGCTCACCCAAGGAAAGATGCTATGGCTACGTAATAATTTTTCTACTTTTTTGTCTCAACTAATTGATACCTCAGTGGTTATTTCCTTATTGTGTTCGTTTGGAATTTTACCGTGGGATTTATTTTGGGGCTTGTTGCTTTCTGGTTTTATTTTTAAAGTAATGGTTGCTGCCATAGATACCCCTTTTCTCTATTTTTTTGTTTGGTTGTTCCGGAAAAAATTCAATCTAAAAGTGAATGAAGAAATTCAACTTTAAACAATTAATAACCTATGGAAACTCCTCAAATTGGTGTTCGTTTAAATAAATATCTCAGTGAAATTGGCTATTGTTCGCGAAGAGCAGCCGATAAATTAATTGAAGCTGGAAGAATTAAGGTAAACGATAAAGAGGTCGTCATGGGACAAAAAGTCACTCCACAAGACCGCATCACAGTTGATGATATCCCTGTGGAAAACACCAATGAAAAAATGGTGTATTTGGCCTTTAACAAACCTGTTGGAATTGTTTGTACAACAGACACTCGAGTAGAAAAAGACAACATCATTGACTACATCAATTATCCCTCCAGAATTTTTCCCATTGGTCGCTTAGACAAACCCAGTCAAGGACTCATCCTGTTAACGAATGATGGGGACATTGTCAATAAAATTCTACGAGCACGCAACAATCACGAAAAGGAGTATTTAGTGACGGTCAACCGACCCATTACAGAAGATTTTATTCGACAAATGAGTGAGGGAGTTCCTATTTTAGATACGATAACTCGAAAATGCCATGTGGAACAAACCCATAAAAATGAGTTTAAAATCATTCTTACTCAGGGATTAAATCGTCAAATTCGAAGAATGTGTGAATACTTAGATTACCGAGTAATTGCGCTTAAAAGGGTTCGCATCATGAATATTAAACTAGACACGAAAGTTGGAAAATGGCGAGATTTGACCAAAAAAGAATTTAAAGAATTGGAGCGATTAATTCACACTTCTTCTAAAACATAAGTTTTTTTCGTTTTAAAAACCAACTGATTTATTTGTTCGAATTGGAATGACTTATGGGCATACTGTTTCTAAAATAATAAATCAGATTACAAATATTTAATCGAATTTGTATAAAAAAGTAGTCCACTCATTTAGTGTAAATCAATACTTACGATATGGCCTTCATTCGATCGAACATTAAAAACGGTTTGATCTTCAAAAATTAAATACTGCCCTTTAATTCCTGTAAGAGTTCCTGTATATTGAGGAGTCTTAGATAAATTCAAACTCGACACCTTTTCTGGATAATGCGTCACTGGGAAATCCAATTGGAGGGGTTGGGGTTCTCCCAAGGCTAAATAGGGTTTGAGATCATTGGGTAAATAATCTATGGCTTTATTTTTTTCAGCTGTCCAATCAATAGATTCTGGGTTATTTTGAAGCATTTTTCGCCAATTGGTTTTATCAGAAAAATGTTCCTTTAAGGCTACCTCTGCTACCCCAGCAAGATATCGATTAGGTACTTCCAAAAGGGTCAAGGCTTGATGTGCCCCTTGGTCAATCCAACGGGTAGGGAGTTGAGCTTTTCTAGTAACCCCTACTTTGAGATGACTACTCAAGGCCAAATATACAATATGGGGCTGAAGCTGCATTTTCTTTTCGTATTCCAAATCACGATCTTCTTCTCCTAAATGAGCCTTACTTAATTCAGGCCGCATTATCCAATCTCCAGCAGCAGGAGTTTCAAAAAAACAAGCCTTACAAAACCCCTGTCGAAAAATTTCTTTTTCAAGATTACAGGATAAACATTTTGTTCCGAGATGCTGAATTTTAAGCCTTTTACCTAGACACTGATTGACATTTAGAAAATCTGTTTCACTATTTAAATAGTACTGAATAGGATTTCCGATTTCGGTCATCATCTTTTTTAATACTCCACTATACATAATTGCCAAAAGATTTCATATATTTTGCGTCCGTAAAGATAACGAATCTTATGCCGATACCCCTTTTCAATTCTATTGCCTCTTGGTTTCTCAAAAAGAGAATTCACCAAATTGAACTTTTTAAAAAATACCCCCTTGAAGTTCAGCAAGAACAACTCCATCAATTAATTAATGCTGCAACAAAAACCGAGTTTGGAATCACCCATGATTTTAGTTCAATTAAAAATTATGAGGATTTTAAAAATCGAGTCCCACTACGGACTTACGAGGATATGGAACCACATATTCAACGCTGTAGAGAGGGAGAGCAAAATTTATTTTGGCCCACCCCAATTAAGTGGTTTGCCAAATCCAGCGGAACAACTAATGCTAAAAGTAAATTTATTCCGGTGAGCAGTGAAGCCCTCGAAGACTGTCATTATAAAGGGGGAAAAGACATGCTTTCCATCTATTACAACAATAACCCTGATTCTCAATTGTTGGCGGGTAAAAATTTACGCCTAGGAGGAAGTAGTGAAATCTATGAAAACAACAACAGTTATTTTGGAGACCTTTCTGCAATTATGATTGACAATCTCCCCTTTTGGGCAGAATTAAGTAGTACACCAAGTCATAAAATTTCTTTGATGTCAGAATGGGAGGCAAAAATGGAAGCAATTGTTTCGGAGTCTATCAATGAACGGGTAACAGGGCTTTTAGGAGTTCCATCGTGGATGTTGGTTTTACTCCAAAACGTTTTAAAGAAAACAGGGAAAAAGACCCTTCTTGATGTATGGCCTCAAGCAGAGGTCTACTTTCATGGTGGAGTTAGCTTTAAACCTTTTCGAGAACATTACAAACAACTTTTCCCCAACGATTCTTTTAAATTTTATGAAATTTATAATGCTTCCGAAGGCTTTTTTGCCATCCAAGACCAAAACAACTCCACCGAACTCTTACTTATGCTCGACTATGGAATTTTTTATGAATTTATTCCAATGCACCAATATACAGGAAGTCCACAAGACAAAACAATTGGTTTAGATCAAGTTAAAACCAATACCAACTATGCGATGGTGATTACCACCAATGCAGGTTTATGGCGTTATTTAATTGGTGATACCGTCCAATTTACCAGTCTAACTCCTTTTCGAATTCAAGTGACAGGAAGAACCAAACACCACATCAATGTTTTTGGAGAAGAATTGATTATTGACAATGCAGAACGTGCACTATCTCAGGTCGCCAAAGAGACAGATAGTATTATTGTGGATTATACAGCAGGTCCAATTTTTATGGGAAATAGTCTCCAAAAAAAAGGAGCCCATGAATGGATTATTGAGTTTAAGATTCCACCTAAAGACTTAACATTATTCTCTAAACTTTTGGATGATCATTTAAAAGCACTTAACTCAGATTATGAAGCAAAACGATACAAAGACATGACCTTGGAAGCACCCAAGATTCATTTGGCACAAAAAGGTCTGTTTTACCGATGGCTTGAAAAAAAGAATAAACTAGGTGGACAACACAAGGTTCCTCGATTATCCAATTCAAGAGACTTATTAGAAGAGTTACTCAAAATAAATAGTTAAGAAACTGCCTTTAGTTTAGGCGGAGCAATAACTGCTAATTTTTGTTCCGCATAGGACTTCGTAATCTTAAGTGTTTTTTTATCCGATTGTGGCATTTCAAACATAGCGTCGTTTAAAATTGCTTCACACAAAGAGCGAAGGCCACGAGCCCCAAGCTTATATTCCAATGCTTTTTCAACAATATAGTCAAGAGCACCAGAAGTAAACTCTAAGGCGATGTCATCCATTTCAAACAAACGCTCATATTGTTTGATTAGGGCATTTTTAGGAGTAGTTAAAATCTTTCGTAAGGTGCTTTTATCCAAAGGATTCAAATAGGTCAAAACAGGAAGGCGACCAATAATTTCTGGGATCAAACCATAAGAACGGATGTCTTTTGGAATGATGTACTGGAGCATATTTTTTATGTCCATTTTTTCCCTTTCAGCAACCGTATTGTACCCGATCGACTGTAAGTTCATTCGTTTATTAATAGCATTATCGATTCCATCAAAAGCACCCCCAGCAATAAATAAAATATTGGAAGTGTCCACTTCAATAAACTTTTGATCTGGATGTTTTCGACCTCCTTTTGGAGGGACATTAACTACAGTTCCTTCTAAAAGTTTTAAAAGAGCCTGCTGAACTCCTTCTCCAGAAACATCTCGTGTTATGGAAGGGTTGTCTCCTTTTCGAGCAATTTTATCAATTTCATCAATAAAGACAATTCCCTGTTGGGCAGCATCTACATCGTAATCAGCAGCTTGAAGAAGACGCGTTAAAATGGTTTCTACATCCTCTCCTACATATCCAGCTTCGGTAAGTACTGTTGCATCAACAATGGCCAAGGGAACATTTAAAAAACGTGAAATGGTCTGTGCCAGTAATGTTTTTCCAGTTCCAGTCTCTCCCACCATAATGATGTTACTTTTTTGGATTTCAATAGCGTTGTCAGACTGGTGTTGTAAAATGCGTTTATAATGATTGTAAACCGCAACAGATAAGACTTTTTTTGCTTTATCTTGACCTATAACATATTGATCTAAAAAGGACTTAATTTCCTTTGGGGGTTTTAGTTCAACATCAAACTTTTTGCTCTTTTCTTCGTTGCTTTCCTCTTGGACAATACTATTGGCCTGCGTAATACAACGATCGCATATATGAGCGTCCAAGCCCGCAATCAGGAGTTGCGTTTGTGGTTTGGAACGACCGCAAAAAGAACAATTTAATTCGTCTTTACTCACCTGTTACTTTTTTTCTGTTTTTAAGACCTCATCGATCATACCATAGGTCTTTGCTTCATTCGCTTTCATCCAATAATCACGATCACTATCATTATGGACCTTTTCCACATCTTGGTTGGAGTGTTTCGCAATAATTTGATACAATTCGTCTTTAAGTTTTAATATCTCACGAGCGGTGATTTCAATGTCTGAAGCTTGTCCTTGTGCTCCACCCAAGGGTTGGTGAATCATGACACGAGCATGTGGTAGCGCAGATCGCTTTCCATCTTGGCCAGCACACAATAAAACGGCCCCCATTGAAGCGGCAATTCCAGTACAAATAGTCGCTACATCTGGAGAGATAAACTGCATAGTGTCATAAATTCCTAGACCTGCGTAAACACTTCCTCCTGGAGAGTTGATGTACATTTGAATATCTCTGCTTGAATCTGTACTTTGCAAAAATAATAACTGCGCTTGAATTACATTGGCAACGTTATCATCAATTGCAGTTCCCAAAAACATAATACGATCCATCATCAATCGAGAAAACACATCCATCTGAGCAACATTTAGTTGACGTTCCTCAATGATATAAGGGGTCATACTACTTACGATTTTATCGTAATACATCGCATTGATTCCGTGATGTTTAACTGCGTATTTTTTAAATTCTTTTCCGTAATTCATAGTATTTTTTTGATTAATAAAGATAAAAAAATTATGCCTTTCCGTAGGCTTCTTTAACAAACACATCAAAAGAAACTTTTTTTTCTTTTAAAGGTGCTTTGTCTTTATAAAATTCTAATAGTTTTTGACTCATTAATTGTTCGGAGAGTTTTCGTGCTTCTTCTTGGTTAGAAAGGATACGAGCAGCGATCTCCTCCAATTCCTTTTCCTCGGGATTCAATTGACCATATTGAACCATCTGACCACGAATCATCTCTTTAGCATAATGTTGTAAGTCTTCAAATTGAACTTGTAAGCTGTTCTCATGAATTATTTTACCTTCAATTAATTGATATCGGATTCCTTTTTCAGAACGGTCGTATTCTTCACTAGCTTGTTCTGCTGTTAATGGTTCTTTACCTGAGTTTTGCATCCACCGTTTTAAAAAATCTGCAGGTAAATCAAAAGGTGTTTTTTCAACCAAACATTCTGTAATGTCATTCAAAAGTTTTTGATTGACTTGCGGTTCAAATTGTTTTTCTAGACTTTCTGCAATTTTCTCTTTTAATTCTGCTTCAGTAGTCACGGTACCGGGAGCATACAACTTATCAAACAGTTCTTGATTCAATTCAGCGAGAATACGTTCGTTAATCTCTTTGATTTCGATATTATAGTTTCCGTCAAGTGCTGCTAATTTTTCATCATCAATGCGCAGTAAACGCTTTGCCTGTGCGTCATCGGCAAAGAATTTTTTAACGGGAAGTTCAAGGGCGTCTCCAACAGTAACAGCTTTTAGTGCTTCTAGGTTCTTTTTACCTTTTACATCCTCTAGACTAAAAGTCACCATGGCATCCAATTCAGCAGCTTCATTTTTGTATTGTGCTGTGATTTCAAAACCTTTTTGTGCTGTGGTTTGTGAAACAAGTTTACCGTATTGTTTTTGAAGGTACTCCATTTGTTCCCCAATCATTTTTTTGTCTGGAGCAATAATATATCGAGAAACTTTTTTAAGTACGTCTAATTTAATTTCAAACTGAGGGGCCAATCCAAGTTCAAAATCAAAGTTTAAGGTTGCAGCGTTCCAGTCCAATTGCTCCTCTTCTGATTTTGGAAGGGGATTGCCTAAAAGCTCTAATTTCTCTTCACGAATATATTTATCTAGATTTTCTTGGAGTAAACGATTGACCTCTTCAGCCGTAACGCCCATTTCATATTGTTTTTTAATCATGCCCATGGGAACATGCCCCTTTCTAAAACCAGGAATATTGGCATTCTTACGATAATCTTTAAGCGTCTTATCTACTTTTTCAGAAAAATCAGTACGATCAATCTTAACGTTAATTACTGCATTCAATGCATCTATATCTGTTCGTGAAATCTCCATTTGTTATTCTAAATTTAGGCTGCAAAAGTACACTTTTTTATTAGCCCAAACAACTGAGTAAATTTTAGTAAATTCTATCTTTTTCTCGCTAAAACTTACCAAAGATTTTTGTTCACCAATAACCTTTAAAACACTTCATTGATTATGGAAGAATGTTTTGTCTTCGTTAAGAATTTAAACTTAAAACTTTCAGTAAATTTGAACAACTTAAATCTTTTAAGTATACCCCATGAATTCCCCTTATTTTTTGTTAATACTAATCACACTATTTGTATGCTGTTCAAAAAGAAGTAATCAAGCAAATGATCAAAAAAGTGATATCCAGTCACTTTCTAATTACGGATTAAAAGACTTAGGTGACGATAGCGAAGTAACATATAATGAACAATCATGGCCAGTGCTTGGATATAAGTCACATGAGAGGCTATTAAATTTTAACACACAACCGTTTTTGGTTCTGGATATCGGAAATGGAAATACCATTTCTGTTTCTGTTGATGGAGAAAGACTTGCAGAAAATTCTCTTGCAGTTGCACATCTTTCAGAAAAAACTTTACCGCTTTTGAAACGCATTTAAAACCTATTAATCAATATATCGATGTTTTAGAACTTAAACTAATCGAAGATCAAACTAATGGAAATTCGACTTTGGATATGACTATTTATTTTGATTACCGTCATCACGCAAGAGGAAATAGTATTTTAACAGTGGATAATGGAGAAGCAAAAATCAGTGGTGAATTAGGTCTAATAACCTATAACCAAGTGTTAATGTTAAACAAAAACTACCCCACTATAACAACCATTAACTTTGTTGCTATTCCCGGATCATTAGATCAAGTAAATCATGAAACAGGTCGACTAATTCGAGAAGCAGGATATACCACAAAAATTGACAGCAAGGGGAAGGTTCAAGGTGGGGGAATTGATTTGTTTTGTGCGGGAAAGAAGAGGATAATCGAAAATGGTGCAATTCTCAGGGTCCACGCTTGGTGTTGTAATAATGAAAATAATACTGTCCCTTTATTTGAAACTAAATTATCCAATAAAGATCACTCCTTATGTTGTGATCTTGTGGATGATGAATTCCTTGAGGAATTGTTAGCATATTATCCTCCTAAAAATGATCGAATTAACTATTTTAATGAGATGCTTGGCTCCTCTTTGGGGCAAGAATTTTATTTTTTTCTTATGAACAGTAAAGTTTTGACAAAAGAGGATATAAAAAAATTCAATCTCGCTACCGATTAGCCCTTGATAAACTCAAAAGAAAATTCACCAAACAAGCTTAACGTAGCTTTCATTCAAGCGTAACGCTATAAAAATTTAAGAGTATAGATCGTGTTATCAAATTTTATTTTACATTTGCAGCCCAAGAATTAATAATCATGAGGTCGAGAACCTCGCTAAATTAATATGATATGCCAGTTAAAATCAGATTACAACGACACGGAAAAAAAGGAAAACCCTTCTATTGGGTTGTTGCCGCTGACTCCCGTACACGAAGAGATGGTCGCTATTTAGAAAAATTAGGTACCTATAATCCTAATACCAACCCCGCAACAGTTACGATCAATACAGATGCAACTGTACAATGGCTCGAAAATGGTGCACAACCCACTGACACGGCCAAAAATATTCTTTCTTATAAAGGAATTATGATGAAACATCACCTTAATGGTGGCGTTCGTAAAGGGGCCTTTTCTCAAGAAGAAGCAGATAAAAAGTTTGAAGCTTGGATGACTGAAAAAGAAGCTAAAATTCAAGCTAAAAAAGACGGTCTTACTCAAGCACAAGCTGAAGAACGTGCAAAAGCATTGGCTGCCGAAAAAGAAGTTAATGAAAAGCGTTTAGCAGATGCTCAAGCTCTTGTTGAAGAAGCTCAGGCTGCAGAAGCAGCTGAAGCAGCTGAGGCTGAAGCAGCAACTTCTGAATCAGAAGAAGCAACTTCCGAAGAATCTACAGAAACTACTGAGAATCAAGAGTAATTCAATTAGCTTACGATGAAGAAAGAAGACTGCTTCTATCTTGGTACTGTCGTAGGTAAATTCAGCTTTAAAGGGGAGGTTTTGGTGAAAACAGACACCGATACTCCTGAAGACTATACCACATTGGAATCAATTTTCGTGGAAACCTCCATGGGATTGGTTCCTTTTTTTATTCGGAAATGTCGCTTACATAAATCTTCCCTTCTACGGATACAGTTTGATGATGTGTCTAGTGAAGAAGAAGCCAACGCCTTACTAAAAAAAAAATTATTTCTACCCCTCTCCCTTTTACCCCCTCTAGAAGGAAACCAATTTTATTTTCATGAAATTATCGGCTTTGATGTCTTTGATAAAAAAAAGCAGATTGGAAAAGTAATTCGTGTAAATGATCAAACGGCACAGCCGCTTCTTGAGATCGAAGATCAAGGTAAAACCAGCTTAATTCCACTTCATGATGACTTTATCGAAAAACTCCATCGGGACAAAAAACAACTTATTTTAAAAATTCCAGAAGGACTGTTAGATCTTTAAGTCAAAATGTTAAAAATTGACTATTTTTACAAAAAAATATTGTGAAACCAGACAACTTTATATCACCCGATTATTATGAACTCGATGAACTGCTAACTGAGGAACATCTTTTGGTTAGAGATGCAGCGAGGTCCTGGGTCAAAAAATCCGTAAGTCCAATCATTGAAAAGCATGCTCAAGCAGCCACTTTTCCGAAGGAAATAATTCCTGGACTTGCCGAAATTGGTGCCTTTGGTCCATATATTCCTACGGAATATGGGGGTGCAGGTCTTGACCAAATTAGTTATGGTTTGATTATGCAAGAAATTGAACGTGGAGATAGTGGAGTCCGTTCCACGGCTTCTGTTCAATCTTCTTTAGTCATGTATCCCATATGGAAATTTGGTACGGAAGAACAACGGAAAAAATATTTACCGGCATTGGCTTCTGGAGCAATGATGGGATGTTTTGGACTAACAGAACCCAATCATGGCTCCAATCCAAGTGGAATGAAAACCCATTTTCGAGATGCTGGCGATCATTATGTTCTTAACGGGGCTAAAATGTGGATTTCCAATTCTCCATTTGCAGATATTGCTGTTGTTTGGGCTAAAGACGAAAATCAACGAATCCATGGACTTATTGTAGAGCGTGGAATGGAAGGGTTTTCAACTCCAGAAACACACAATAAATGGTCTTTACGCGCATCCGCAACTGGAGAGCTTATTTTTGACAACGTCAAAGTTCCCAAAGAAAATTTATTACCTAATAAATCTGGTTTAGGTGCCCCTTTGATGTGTTTGGACTCAGCGCGCTATGGAATTGCATGGGGAGCTATTGGGGTAGCCATGGATTGTTATGATACTGCTTTACGCTATGCTAAGGAACGTGTTCAGTTTGGAAAACCTATTGCAGGCACCCAATTACAGCAAAAGAAATTGGCTGAAATGATTACAGAAATCACAAAAGCACAAATGCTAACATGGCGTTTGGGAGCATTACGTAATGAAGACCGTGCAAGTTCTGCTCAAATCTCTATGGCCAAACGAAATAATGTTGCCATGGCTGCTGATATTGCCCGTGAAGCAAGACAAATGCTTGGTGGAATGGGAATTACTGGTGATTATAGCATTATGCGACATATGATGAATATTGAGTCTGTCATCACCTATGAAGGAACCCATGACATCCACTTGTTGATTACTGGACTGGACATCACAGGTCTAAACGCCTTTTCTTAAACCTTAGAAATAGAGGACGAACCCAAAGGAAGGGATAGGGGTGTTATTTTGACCGTCCCTATCAATCACAACCAAGCTTTGTGGTTGAATGACATTTCCTTCTCCATCACGGTTGAGGCCATAATCATCAGGTATAGGATTCGTTTGTGCTAAGAAATTTTGAACCTCGAAGTAAAAATTAAGGGAAAGTTTTTTCCAATTCCATGTTTTATCAAATCGAATGTCGGCTTGACTAAAAGGGGCTAGTTTAACAGTCCCCAATTGGTTGTAATCCAAAATAAGTTCTGGGTAAGCATTTAAACTGGCAGCCACATCAACGGGGACATAGGGTGTCTTTCCCGCATAGCGCCAACGTGCACTGACCTCCCAATTACGACGTAGTTTATAGCCCCCCGAAAAAGAGATTAAGTGCCGACTGTCCCAAACCGATGGTCGCGATTGTTGATCCAATCCTGTAAAAGCACTATAAAAATAAGTATAAGCTAATATGCCATAGAAATTATTGGTCAATTTTTGCTGAAACAGAGCTTCAATTCCATAGCTCTCACCACTCCCTTCCGTACTTACAGCTTCATTTCCAAACACTTCAAATCCAGCTCCCTTATTGGCCAAGGAAACCCCATCGATGATTGATATTGGGTAATTGCTGTACTCCTTTAAAAAGCCTTCTAAAGTTATCCGAGAAGAAGTTGTCATATTGTATTCGATTCCTGCTACATAGTGGTCACTCTGCGTATATTTTGCTTGTTGGTTGACAAAATTGGATTGGGCATCTTGAAAACCTAACATTGTATAGGTTGGGATTTTAAAATATCGTCCTAAGGATGCATTAAATTTCCATTTTTGATCCTTACTCAAAGCATATGAAAGGGACAGTCTGGGAGATAGGTTATCCAAAAAATCAGATCCTTCTGAAAAACTATCCGCATCACTACGAATACCTAAAGACAGACTTAAGCGCTCATTAAAATAAGTCCGGGAGCCTTTGACAAAAAAACCATATTTCATCAAGTCAATTCCTGTATTATACGTTAGATTATATAAAACCGACGTGGTTTCGTTTTTGTAATCCGAATGTTGCACATTAAAACCTGTAGCCCATTTCCACTGCTCTCCATAAAGCGTAGTTTGAAAACGTAATTTGGTTTCCCATTCGCGGGAATTATTTTCGAAAATAATTCCCGTTTTAGAAACATTGTCCTCAAATCTAGAAAAGATATTTTCTAAACGATTGGAACTTAAAGAGGTTACCATTTGACCTTTCCCGTTTTTAAATTTTCGCTTCCATGATAAACCAACAGTCGTTGTACGTTGCTGAATGATGGGTACTTGTTCGATGGTTGCTTGTTGAGAGGCGTCATAGGTGTCAGGAGGCTGAACAGAGAAATCATCAATCGAACCTAAACCAATAAAAGTTAATGAATTATAGGCGTCAATTTCATGGTTAACTTTCCATTGGTAATCCCAATAATCAGGACGTATAGGCAATCCAATTAATTCAAAAAGAAATTGAAGATAACTACGGCGAAGGGAAAATAAAAAAGTTGTTTTTGCTTTTTCAGTACTCTTTTTTTTAAACAACGGTCCTTCGAGGGTAAGGGCGGCCTCACTGGCTCCTAATCGGAAATTACCCCCAAAACGATCCGAATTTCCTTCCCGCTGTTCAAAAGCCAAAACACCAGAGAGTGGGTTATCATATTCCGCACCAAAAGCAGAGCTCGATAAAGTGACTTCACGAATAAAAGAAACGTTGAGAAGACCCACAGGTCCTCCAGCACTTCCTTGTGTACTAAAATGATTAATGTTGGGAATTTCAATACCATCTAAATAATATACTGTTTCATTAGGTGCCCCACCACGGATAATGATATCGTTTCTAAAACCACCTATGGATGGGGAAATTCCAGGCATACTTTGAACAACTTTAGTAATATCATTACCACCACCAGGATAGGTTTCGATCTCTACTGCCGAAAAGGTTTGAGTGGATAAGGGTGTTTCGTTGGAAGTTCTAAATGGGCTTTGGGTCAGTACGATTTCCTCTAATTGATCTGTTTGTTCTTCCAATTCAAAAAACAAAGGTCGATTCCCAATCGATTTAACAATAACATTATATGAGACTTGAGTTTGATAACCCAAATAACTTACTACCACATTGTAGGATTGCGTTGGGATATTTTCAATAAGAAAATATCCCTCACTATCGGAGACAACACCAAGATTGGTGTCTTGAATGATAATAGTTGCACCATCAAGCGGCTGTTGGGTTTTTTGATCTAAAATTCTTCCATTTAAAAAACCCTTATTTTGGGAATAAACAAAAGTAGAAGCAAAAAGTAGAATTGATAAGAGTAGGTTTTTATTCATAAGATAAATGTAATAACAGAGTAAAAGTAAGTTTTTTTGTTTAATAAATTTGTTTTTAAGTTAAACATTATTAACTTTGAGATGTATAAATAACTATTATTATGGACAACAAAAGAAGAGATTTTTTAAAAAACGCATGTGCCCCAGTCGTTATGACAGTTTTGGGGATCCCTTTAATAGAGGCTTGTTCTACAGATGAAGGAACAGACAACAACAATAACATCGGTGGACCTACCAATAGTGTTGTTACCATTGATTTGAATGCTACAACTTTCAACAGCTTAAAAGACGTTGGAGGTTGGATGAATTATCAAGCAGAACAAATGCTTTTAATTCGTATTAGTAGTTCGCAAATTCGTGCATTCGACAATCGTTGTCCCCATCAAGGGAATCGTGATGGTTGGTCCTTTGATGGTACCGAATTTAACTGTTCGTATCACAACAACTCCTACGCCAACTCTTGTGCTGGAGGGCTGAATTGTTACAGTAGTACAATTGATGGAAATACGCTAACAGTCACCCGTTAATCACCTCATAGAGGAATGTTTAATCTTTAGATTTTTTCCTCTTTTTTTCTTGGTTTTTTGTCATTATAAAAGCATCTACCTCGGACTGCTTTTTACGAAACGCTTTTAATTCTTCTGGAGTAATTTTTGTTTGATCTGGAGCTTGTAAAGCAACATCATTAACTGAAAAAGTAGTTTTTTCCGTTTGTTTGCGCAACACTTCACGAGCAACATTAAGATTGTAATACCATTCTGGCTCAATTAACTTATTGGCAATAAAATTTTCTTTTTTTGTTGAATTCCATCGTATAAAAATTAATCCACTAGTAATAGAATCTAATTGAACACGATAAACCCGAGCAGCATTCGGAAGTGTTTGATAAACTGTTATTTTTTCTGGAGCATATCCAGCTACATCCAACAGCTCTTCAACGAATAGGCGTTGCCCTTGTGAACTAGGGTCATTGATCGGGGCCAAAATTTCGTATTCGTCCACATTTGCGTTTGATAAATCCTCGTAGCGTTCTTCTTGAGAAAATGTCAAAAAAGAAAACAGACAGCTTATAACAAACAAAAACAATGGTCTAATCATAATCACTCCTTATTTGGCAAACGATTTTTCGTAAACAAAAAATAATGTGATTAAAAATAAAGAAATTACATAAAATAAAGGAATGGGGAAAGTAAATACTTGATCTTCATAAACTTTTACATTAAAAGTCAGTAAAACATCTCGAAAAGAATACAAAAGAACACCTAAAAAAAGAGCAAAATTAAGTTTGGTTTGCTTTTGGAAAAAATTCATAAAAGAAATACACCCCAAACTACAGATGGCCAATCCGTAAACAACCGCATAAATCTTCAAATCTCCTAGATAGGAAAAAACACAATTTAAGAAGGTAATTAGGTAGGAAGCAAAAAGGAGAACCCCCATAAGGAGAAAACGATAGTTAAATTGAGTGATAAACTTTCTCACTTCTTGAAACAGTAAAACTTGTGTGAAAAAAAAGCCAATAATTGTTAGCTTGATAAACACCTCTTGTTCAATAAACAATAAAAGTAAATCACCAATCCAAGAAAAAAGTAGAGCAAGTTGAAAAATAAGAAGTGGCTTTTTGGCCACCGAACGATAGTACGCTATGAGGGAAGGAACGATTAAAACACTTGAAACAACTTTGATACTCCCATCTTTTTGATAATAAAAAATGATATTGACAAGCCCTATAAAGATAAAGGCACCAAGTGCACCATATTTTTTAAAAAAGTCCATTTTCTTTTAAGCTGAAATTTAGTACCTAAAAATTAGTTGAAGCTTTAGATCCCTTCCCAATTCATCAGAATAATAACGAAGTCGGTTTAAATAGTCACGATAGGATACATTCAAAAGATTCGTTGAAGAAACTCTGAGAATCAAGTCCTGTTTTTTTTCTTTTTTATTGAGGTAAATTGTAGCAGTCAAATCAAGAAGGGTATAAGCTTTAGGGGGAGAACTTATGTCTATTATTTTATTAATATATTCTCCATCTTCAAAGATAGGGGTTTCAAAATTTAAATTTGGAAAACGCTTTTGTTCAGCAACAGATTTTGCACTAATTTGAAGCTCCCATCGATGGGAACGATCCTTATACGTCAAATGTTGAGTCGTATTAAATGGTGGGATGGCAATAAACGGAGTCTTATTATCCATTTCCGTTGCGTGAACGTATGCCGTACTATTTTTAAAACTAAGTGATTCATTAAACTTGTAAGAAAAATCAAAGTCAAACCCCCAAAATAAAGCATCCGATGCACGGTACTTCCAGACTGGAAAAGCACCTCTAATTGTTTGCTTTATCTCGGTAGGTTCACTAAAAATATAATTATTGATTCGGGAATAATAGGAACTAAGAGTTGCATTGGAACGATTGTTTTTATAGGTAAAAGACAACAAACCTTTGTGGGAAGTTTCTTTTCCTAAACGTAAATCACCAATTTCAATACTCGCTAAAGAATGATGTAAACCATCACTAAACAATTCTGATGCATTGGGTGCTCTTTCAGAAAAAATATAATTAATAGAAGCAGTAAATGTTTCCGATATAGTAAAGGATACTCCTGAATTAATGGACTTATTTAAATAATCAAATACAGGATTCACCAATAATTGATTGCCTACCTCACGAATGATGGTATTACCAAAATCTAGATCGTATTGCATTTCTTCCCAATCGTCTTCTTTATAATACTTTTTTGCATCCAAATGAATAAAATCAACTCGGGCACCAAAATCAAAAGAAAAAGAATTATTGGGTGCATATAGCCAGGTATAAAAAGCACCTAACTGATACCGAGTATAATCAGGGATGAGCCTTCTTACCCCCGTTTCAGGGTTAGCAAAATTATCTTGATATTGACCTACCAAGCCAATGTTGAAGGTGTTATTTTCCCCCTTCTGCCATTCCAAATCAGTAGCAATATTTTGCGTCATCAATTCTAAATCAATGGCTGGAGTTGTCTCTGGAATGCCTCGACGAATGTCAAACTCTCTTCGGTTGTTTAACTGAAAATTATAGTTAAGATTCCATTTGCTTGACGCGCCAAAACGGAGGTATTTATTAAAATAAGCATTGTGGTGACTACTTTTCTGCATCGGAGCAGCAACAGTATCGGTATAGGGCTTTATAATAAGGGGGACTTCACTATTTATGGCTCGGTACAAATCTTCAATATTTCCAATATGAGCAGCTCTTAAAATTCCAATGGTATTGCTGTAGAAAGAGTAGCCCACTTCCCAACCTTTTACAATTTTGTTTTTACCCCATTTAAAGGCAATGTTTTGTTCACGGTGACCTGTATTACTCAATATATAGTCGGGTGCTCTTCGATCTCCAAAAAACTTGAGTGTTCCTTGAATATTAAAATAATTTCCGTTTTGGTAGCTCTTTGTAAGATCAGTAATCAACACTTTTCCACGTCCATTAGTGGTTGCGTTTAAAATGGTTTTCCCATAAAGCGAATCTTTGAGTAAGGGTTTAGATGCACTTAATACAATCATCCCTCCAGACGTATCGCCAGCATATTTGAGTGCAGCAGCTCCTTTAATTAATTGAATATTTTCATAAGCATTCATGTCGATGTTCGGTGCATGATCGGCGCCCCATTCTTGATCTTGAAGGCGAAAAGCATTATTTACAATAGCGATACGACTTCCATACATTCCATGAACCATAGGTTTTATGACACCACTCCCTGTTTTTAAAACAGAAACCCCAGAAATCGTTTCCAAGGCCTCTCCCAAACTTTGACCACTATAAGCTTCTATTATCTTCTCATTTAAGAGCATTTCAGGCGTTGTCGTGTTGAGTGCTTTAATACTTTTATCACTGACAACTATTTCTTCTAACTCATTAATGTGATGTTCTAAGGATACATCAAAGGTTTGATTAGTACGAAGGATTATTGTTTTTTCAAAAGGCTCACAATTAGGATGGGAAATTTTCAGGGTAATACTCCCCAAACACAGCTGTTGAATAGTATAATTCCCTTGGGAATCGCTTTGACTAATCATTCCCTCTTGATCAATGGTAATTTGTGCTCCAACAATGGGAGAATCATCATGCAGATCGGTCAATCTGCCAGAAAGTGAATAGGAACAATCTTGTGAAAAAATACTTGCTACCCCCATTAAAAAAAAGAGGATAGCAAGTTGACTATTTTGAACGCTTTTTAAAGTAAATTTCAATCCATTACTCAGAGAAAAAAAACTTTTCCCCAAATAAAATAAAAGACTAAATTCTTTAGATTTCAAAATATTTATTGAATAGTAACAGGAAAATTGATCTGAACATCTGTTTCACCACCAATAGCATCACGTGTATTTCCACCTTTATTAGTCGGTTCGTGAATCAAATAAACTTGAACAGAACCTGAACCAGCAGCAGCAGTTTCCCATTCAGTATTTAACAATAAGGGGGTGCTGTTACTGTCAGAAGTATCGTTTGAAGCCGATGAAATGGATAAGGAAACCCCTTGAATTTGATAAAACACTTGGTGTTCGTCTGCTTCTTCAATAACTTCCTCTGTAATATTATCTGGATCACTTGGGTCGCTATTATCCAAAAATGAAATCTCCGCTGAATAAACACTATTGGCGTCCAAACTAATAGTAGGTATCGTTTGTCCATCTTCCCAAGTAACGGTATTTGTAGTTGTTTCCCCTTGTTTTTGAAAGCTCAAAATTACTGTGGTAATTTGCTCTTCTTCATTAACAACAACAGGCTCCTTATCTTTGGAACATTGTGTAAAGGTTAGCAATAATATTAATGAAAAAAGGGCAATGGGTGTATTTTTTGAAATATTAAAAATTTTCATAAGCGTGTTTTAAACGTTGTTATTTTTATAAAAAATTGGATGTCTTAAAAATGATTTTATCATTATTTAAGAATCATTTTCAGGCTAAATAACAACGAACGGTGGCCCACGAGAAGCAAGATCGTGGAAGGTCTGTGTTTGAAGTTGTTCTGTAGAACTAATTACTTTTTGACCAGCACGGAAAATATTAGGTTCACTTTCAGTAGCAAACGTTAAAAAGGTTATCGGTTGGAGACAATAATCAAGAAGTTCACTATGAAAACGGAATTCATGAATATGTGTTTCCGAATGACCACATTCAACGATGCGGTGGAACTCTAAGGTGTGAGATAGCTTTAAACCATAGGGAAGCAACAGAGCCAGAATTAAGAAACTGACCAGTAGATTTGTTTTAAATGTATTTTTATTTAAAGACATTCCCTTATTAAACTTTAAATATACTAATGTGATATTAAAGATTCAAAAATAAGAAACTGCAATGAAATATTAGAGCATTAGGGTATAAATGATTCATTTATAACAAACCTAACTATAGAAAAGGCATCTCTTTTACTTGATCGGGGACAATAAGGGTTCCAGCAGTAGCTTGTTGAATTTCAGTTATCGATACCCCAGGAGCATGTTCCCGCAATAAAAAGCCTTCTGGAACAACATCGATAACAGCCAATTCGGTAACAATTTTTTTAACACATTTCAAACCGGTCAATGGCAAGGAGCAATGCTCTAAAAGTTTGGATTGTCCTTTTCTATTTACGTGCATCATAGCTACGATAATATTTTCTGCAGAAGCCACTAAATCCATAGCCCCTCCCATCCCTTTAACTAATTTTCCAGGTATTTTCCAATTGGCAATATCACCATTTTGAGCGACTTCCATAGCTCCTAAAATAGTTAAGTCAATGTGTTTTCCTCGAATCATGGAAAAACTCATCGCTGAATCAAAAAAACTGGCACCAGGAAGTGCTGTGATGGTTTGTTTACCAGCATTAATTAAGTCAGCATCCTCATCACCTGCTATGGGGAAAGGCCCCATTCCTAAAATACCATTTTCGCTTTGAAATTCAACAGCAATAGTGGAGGGAACATGATTGGCAACCAAGGTGGGAATACCAATACCCAAATTGACATAAAAGCCATCTTTTACTTCTTGTGCAATCCGTTTAGCTATGCCGTTTTTATCCAGTGCCATTGAATCAAGGTTTTGGTTGTACGGTTCGTTGTTCAATCCGCTTTTCATAGGCAATCCCTTGAACAATTCGATTAACAAATACGCCTGGAATGTGTAAAGTATTGGGGTCAAGGGTTCCAAGGGGAACAAGTTCTTCTACTTCTGCAACAGTAATGGTTGCAGCACCACACATGTTGGGATTAAAATTTCGTGCAGTTCCTTTAAAAATAAGATTCCCTGCCGTATCACCTTTCCAAGCTTTGACTAAAGAAAAATCTGCTTTAAAGGCTTCTTCCAAAACGTGCATTTTTCCATTCCATTCTCTTGTTTCTTTTCCTTCTGCAACCTCAGTTCCATATCCAGCTGGAGTATAAAAAGCAGGAATACCTGCTTGTGCTGCACGGCACTTTTCTGCTAAAGTCCCTTGTGGAGTAAGAATCACTTCCAACTCCCCCGAAAGCATTTGACGTTCAAATTCAGCATTCTCCCCTACATAGGAAGCAATCATGGTTTTGATTTGCTTCTGTTGTAACAACAAACCCAAACCAAAATCATCAACACCCGCATTGTTAGAAATACATCGAAGGTTCTTCACGCCCATTTTTACAAGATGTTGAATGGCGTTTTCCGGTATTCCACTAAGTCCAAAACCACCGATCATCAGGGTCATTCCATCCTTTACATCGTGTAAAGCATCAACTATGGAAGGAACGCGTTTGTCGATCATGTTCTAGGTTTAGTATTGGGAAACTATGCTTGTTTTATCGCTTTTAATTTTTCGGTTAATTTAGGGAGTACCTCAAAAGCATCCCCAACAATACCGTAATCTGCTGCTTTAAAAAATGGAGCTTCAGGATCGTTATTAATGACCACTTTTACTTTAGACGAATTGATGCCAGCCAAATGTTGAATGGCCCCCGAAACACCAATAGCAATATACAAATTGGATGCAACAGGTTTTCCTGTTTGACCAACGTGTTCACTGTGTGGACGCCAACCCATATCCGAAACAGGTTTGGAACAGGCTGTTGCTGCTCCTAAAACCGCTGCAAGATTTTCTATCAAGTGCCAATTTTCTGGTCCTTTTAAACCTCGACCTCCAGATACTACTATGTCCGCATCAGCAATGGAAACCGTGTTGCTTGTCTTTTCAATCGCACTAACCGTCAAATTTGAGGTCCCCATCACCGCTTCAACGGTCTCCTGTGTGGGTGTTGTTACTTTTTCATGAACACCATAGGCATTAGGCGATAAACTTAGTACTGTTTTTGAATTGTTACTTTTAGAAATATTGAAAGCCTTATTGGTAAAACAGGAACGTTTAACCGTTAATGGATCATAGGAATCAGGTAAAGCAACCACATTTGATAAATAGCTCGCTTCAGCTTTAATCGCTAAAACAGGGGCTAGATATCTTCCATTTGCAGAGGCAGTTGTTACCACAATTGTGGCACTATAATCCGCAATAATTTTTGCTAAAGTTGCACTGTAGTGATCTACGGTAAACATTTCAAGTGCAGGCTCACTCACATTTACTATTTTATCCACACCAAACTGTCCCAAGGCACTACCGTCTTCTTGATTGAAGGTTACGGCAATTAGCGGCAGATTGGTTGCATCAGCGATAGCACGCCCATAGGAAGCAACTTCAAAACTGGCTTTTTTGATCACTCCATTTTCAGATTCTATATAAACAACTACTGACATACGTATTTTTTTGTTAGGGTTATAAAACTTTCGCTTCGTTTTGAAGCAAATCAATTAGGGTATCAATATCTTCTGCATCGATCAATCGCACTGCACCTTTAGCCGGTGGTTTTTGAAACGTTGTAATCTCAGTGGCATTCGCCTCTCCCGAGGGAGCAACAACTTCCAAAGGCTTTTTTCGTGCTTGCATGATACCGCGCATATTCGGAATAATTAGGTCACTTTCTTCAACCAAGCCTTTTTGACCCCCTATAACAAGAGGTAAGGTCGCTTTTGTCACTTCTTTTCCTCCATCAATTTCACGTTCAAGACTTGCTTGCTCTCCTTCAATTTCCAATCCGATACAGTTGGTCAAAAACGAATATCCCAAAAGAGTGGCCAACATGGCACCAACCATTCCTCCATTATAGTCGATGGATTCCCGTCCAGTGATGATCAAATCATAATTTCCATTGGCACAAATTGCTTGTAATTCCTTAGCTACAGCAAAACCGTCTTTAGGATTGGTGTCAACACGAATGGCATTGTCAGCTCCAATGGCCAAACATTTTCTTAAAATAACTTCACTTGTAGCGTCACCCACTGTAACAACCGTTACCTGAGCACCTTGTTTTTGCTGAAGCCATATCGCTCGAGTCAAACCAAATTCATCATTAGGATTAATGATGAATTGTACCCCATTTTTATCAAATTCAGTATTTTCTGCCTGAAAATTTATTTTTGAAGTGGTGTCGGGTACGTTACTAATACAAACTAAAATATTCATAAAAGACAATTTTTTACAAATTTAAAAAGAACCACACATAAAAATAGTTTATTAAGGGTTTTTCTGGACACTGAATACAAAAAAATGATACTGGACGTTATAAAGCATCTTTTACACAGCGAAACCCTGTATGTTGAAGTCCTGTATCTGGAGATGATTTCATTCGGGAAGCCACCCGATATCCAGTACAATACGCGTCATTACACAAGAAAGACCCCCCACGCATTACTTTTTGATCGGTATAGGGCATATAGGGATCATAACTGTTTTGAGGTCCTTTGGGGTTAGCAATCACTCCCGAGGAAACTGTTTGATAATAGTTGTAATCGTACCAATCTGAACACCATTCCCAAACATTACCCGCCATATCAAACAACCCAAAAGGATTAGACTCAAAGGAACCGACTGGAGCAGTAAAAAAAAACTGATCTCTTAATGAATTATTGTAGGGAAAATCCCCTTCCCAAATATTTGATTTTGCTTTACCTTCTTTAGGGTTTTCAGCACCCCAAGGATAGGTGTTTTTTTCTAAACCTCCGCGAGCAGCCCACTCCCATTCTGCTTCTGTAGGCAAACGTTTACCAGCCCATTCTGCATAGGCCATCGCATCAAACCAAGATACATGAACTACTGGATGATCCATTTTTTCTTCAATAGAGCTTTTTGGTCCTTGTGGCTGCCTCCAACTGGCCTTAGGAACCCATTCCCACCATGCGCCAAAATCATTTAATGCAACAGGACCATTTGTAGGTTTAAATACCAATGATGCTGCCTGTAAAAGAGAATCATGAGGTTTTGGGGTGTCAGGGGGCAATGCTTTTTTAAGCTCCTCCCAGTTGGGTGCTTTTTCAGCAATAGTAATATAACCCGTTGCCGCAACAAACTCGGCAAACTCAGCATTAGTAACTTCGGTGGCGTCCATCCAAAAACCATCAACAGCAACTTGATGAATAGGACCTTCGTCGGGTCGTGATTGCTTGTCCTTTCCTCCCATCTGAAATTGTCCAGAAGGAATCCATACCATCCCCTCTTTTTTGATCACCTTCATTGGACTAGTTTTTGAGCTATTTTGACAGGCTAACAATAAGAGTAGTATCCCAATCAAAACAACGACTGATTTTATAAGTTTAAAAAAATATTGAAAATTTCCCATAATGCTAGCCTCTAAAATAGGTTAAAACGAATACAACAAGCAAGATTAAAATGACTGAAAAAACAATATCCGCTGTGGAAAAACTATTTTTAGCGCTTTCTTTTTGCTCTTTTGTTAGGGTCCCAAAGGTCAAACCTGCAACTTGTGCCAATTGTGGTTTTGCTTGATCAACAAGGGTTACACCCACACAAACTAAGGCTGAAAAGATAAACATAAAAATAGCCATATGAGCAAAATTAATCGTGGCAAAAGTGTACATCCACCCACTAAGGCTGTCTTTAAAAATCTCAGCACTAATCCGTGCTATAGCAACAAAGACACCTGAAAATAGGGTCACGATTGCAGCGTTAGAAGTAACTCTTTTCCATAAAATCCCCAAAAGAAAGACTGCCGTTATTGGGGGTGCAATATAGGATTGAACACTTTGTAAATATTGATAAAGAACACCTCCACCAATCAATTGCATCACTGGAATCCAAATAATTCCCATAATCACCATAATAGTAGTTGCTAGTTTACCAACATTAAGCAACCGACTTTCTGAGCTTTCTGGTTTTAATTTTTTATAGATATCGATTGTGAAAATGGTAGAACAGGAGTTAAAAACAGAGGCCAACGAACTCATCAATGCAGCCATTAGTCCTCCTGCAACAAGTCCCTTAAGTCCGACAGGAAGTAAGGTTTTTACCAAAAGTGGAAAGGCTTCATCACTGCGCTCCAAATTGATCACCCCTTGCTTATCTAGTGCAAAGGCAATAATCCCTGGGATAAGAAAAATGAAGATAGGAAGTATTTTAAGGTAAGCACCAAAGATGGCTCCTCTTCGCCCGATTTTAATATTATTGGCTGCCAAAGTTCGTTGGACAATATATTGATCCGTACACCAATACCAAATCCCTACGATGGTTCCTCCAAAAAGTAAACCCGTCCATGGAAATTCAGGATCTGAAATAGGACGCCACATATTGAAATGGGCACTTCCTGCTGTTTCTTTTAATTGCTCCCAGCCACCCACCTCTTGTAGTCCTAGATAGGTGATAATGACTGATCCAAAAATCAAAATAACGGTTTGAAGGGTTTCGGTATAGATCACGGCTTTCATTCCACCAATAACGGTGTATGCTCCTGTAAAAAGGACAATTCCAATGGCTCCATACCAAAAAGGAATACCCAATAACTCGGAAACCACAATACCCCCAGCATAAATAGTGACCGAAACTTTTGTGATAACATAGCCCAATAGAGAAAATACAGACAGAAACCATCGGGAACGACTGTCAAAGCGTTTTTCCAAAAATTCTGGCATCGTAAAGACTCCACTTCTCATATAAAAAGGAAGAAAAAGCCAACCCAAAAGTAACACAATCCATGCGTGAAGTTCATAATGAGCCATTGGCATTCCAGACTCAGCACCTGTTCCTGCTAATCCAACCACATGTTCAGATCCAATATTAGAGGCGAAAATGGAAGCTCCAATAACAAACCAACCTACATTTCGTCCTGCTAAAAAATAGTCCTCTGTGTTTTTGTTTTTTTGTAATACCACCCAAACAGAGACCCCAATTAAGGCCAAAAAATAAATCGCTAGAACTACCCAATCGCCCGTTTCCAATATTGAGCTCATATGTATTGATTTAAAATATTTTCAAACAATTCTTGTTTACCACTTTTTATTTGGGGGTCCCCTGCTGACAAGGCATGTTCATAAAGATCGTTAAGTTGTAATTTTCCTGACTCAAAATCCTTTCCTTTCCCACTATCAAATGAGGCGTAACGCTCTTTACGTAATGCTGAATAAGACGATTCCTTAAGAATTTTATCTGCAACCAATAAGGCACGGGCAAAAGTATCTGCCCCTCCAATATGTGCATGGAAGACATCGTCAATATCTGTAGAGTTTCGACGAATTTTTGCATCGAAATTAACCCCACCACCTTGTAGTCCTCCAGCTTCTAAAACAACCAATAAAGCTTCTGTAATTTCATATAAATTATTGGGGAATTGGTCCGTATCCCAACCGTTTTGATAGTCCCCCCTATTGGCATCAACACTTCCAAGCATTCCCGCATTTGCAGCAACAACCAGTTCATGTTGAAAACTGTGTTGTGCAAGGGTTGCATGATTGACTTCGATATTTAATTTAAAATCCTTGTCCAAACCATATTGCTGTAAAAAACCAATGGTTGTTGCTGCATCAAAATCATATTGATGCTTCATGGGTTCCATCGGTTTAGGTTCAATAAAGAAAGTTCCTTTAAACCCTTGTGATCGTGCATAATCACGAGCCATAGAGAGCATTTGTGCCATATGGTCTAGTTCCCTTCCCATATCAGTGTTCAACAAAGACATATACCCTTCACGACCTCCCCAGAAAACGTAATTTTCTCCCTCTAAAGCAATGGTAGCATCAAGGGCCATTTTGATTTGTGCACCAGCTCTTGATACAACGGAAAAGTCAGGGTTCGTCGCTGCTCCATTCATATAGTGCGGATTGGAAAAACAATTGGCGGTTCCCCACAATAATTTTACTCCAGATTCTTTTTTCTTTTGAGCAACATAGTCCGTAATAAATTGCAATCGCTTTTCAGATTCGGCGAGTGTTGGGGCTTCTTCAATCAGGTCAACATCGTGGAAGCAAAAATAGTCAAAGCCCATTTTAGTAATAAATTCAAAAGCTGCATCTGCTTTATCTTTCGCCGCCTGTAATGGGTCTGAAGCTTGATCCCACTCAAAATTTTGAGTACCCGGGCCAAAGGGATCTCCCCCCTGCCCACAGAAAGTATGCCAATAGGCAATTGCAAATTTAAAATGTTCTTTCATTGGCTTTCCTGCCACCACTTGATCAGGATTATAAAACTTGAAGGCTAAGGGATTGTCGGATGATTTCCCTTCATAACGTATTGCTCCAATGCCTTTATAGTATTCTTTATCGCCTAATAGTATCATTGTTTAAAGTTTTGGTTTTTATTTATTTAATTGGTTCATTAAAATTGTTTTCCATTGTTGGTAGGCTCTTTGGTATTCTTCCCGATTTTTCTGGGGACTGATTTGATTTACCCGATCCTGTAAATTAATACTTTCACTTAAATGATCTAAAGTTTTACCTTCGACCCCAGCGGCTCTTGCTGCACCAATGGCTCCTGTTGTGTTGAAGATTTCTATTTCATGACCGATTAATGTAGCCACTGTGTTAGAAAAAATCTCAGAGCGGAAAAGATTGTCGTTTCCAGCACGAATCACTGAAATATCCATCTGATCTTGTTGCATCAATTCCATTCCATACACGAAAGAAAAGGCGATACCTTCCAAAGCTGCTCGATAAAGATGTCCTTCCTGATGTAGGTTTAAATTTAAATGGTGAAATTGTGCTCCTACGTTTTTGTTGTTTAACATACGCTCTGCTCCATTACCAAAAGGAAGCACCGTTAAACCTTCCGCTCCAATAGGTGCTTGCTGTGCAAGCTCATTCATGGCATTAAAAGTCTTTTCTCTGGTTATTTTTTTAAGCCAACTGTATTGAATTCCGGCACCATTAACACAGAGTAACTTTCCTAAAACAGCTTCTTTTTCAGTATAATTGACATGTGCAAAATGATTGATACGTGAGTATTCTTTGGAGGTTAATTGGTCTGTTATGGCAAATAATACTCCCGAAGTTCCGCCAGTTGCCGCAACTTCTCCTGGTTTTAAGATGTTCAAAGAAAGAGCGTTGTTGGGTTGATCACCTGCTCGATATCGAACCGGAATATTAGCAACTAAGCCACATTCTTTTGCTGCTTGTAGGTGTAGCCTCCCTTGATCGGTGAAGTTTTCAACAATTGGAGGGGTTAAAGAAGGGTCAATTCCATAGTATTCCAATAACCAATTAGCTACTTTATTTTCTTTATAATCCCATAAAATACCTTCTGAAAGTCCATTGGCTGTGGTATTGATTTCCCCTGTTAATTTGAAGGCAATATAATCGCCCGGTAACATGTAATATGCAATTTGAGCATAAATTTCTGGTTCGTTATCACGCACCCATTTAAGTTTAGAAGCTGTAAAATTTCCGGGAGAATTCAATAGGTGCTTACCATATTTTTCTTCCCCTAAATCTGCTGCGGCCTTATCTCCAATTCCAACGGCACGACTATCACACCAAATGATGGCGTCTCGTAAAACGTTTTTTTCTCGATCCAGTACTACTAAACCATGCATTTGATAGGAAATCCCTATTGCTTTAATTTCTTTGGCATTTATCTTGGTTTCTGCAATGATACGTTGGGTTCCTCTACTAAGGTGACGCCACCATGTGTTGGGATCCTGTTCTGCCCAACCAAGTTGTTTGGCATGGATGGCCATTTCCGACTCAGGCTCGTGAATCACTGCAATTTTCTGATTGTTTTCGGCATTGACTAATGCAATTTTTACCGAAGAACTTCCAATGTCATAACCTAAATAATACACTTCTTTTGAATTTGATATCAATATAATAAATTTTGAATGTCAAAAAGAACCGATTTTTATAATCTATTTTGTCCAAGACAAACCTTTTGATTTTACTAAAAACAAATTTTAATTCTTCTCCGTCTCCAATTTTTTGTTTATTAAAAAAGTGAATGGGAATGATAACTCATTGTTGTTATGAAACATCCTCTTTTGAGATACATCAATTCAAGCTAAGAATTTTGGAAAATCTTCAATTTTTTCACAACCAATTTGCTCCATTATTTGTTGTAATTCTGTTTTTAAAAGTCCGATGGTTTGATCACCACCTTTTGTTCCCAACGCTCCTACACCATACATAAAAGAACGACCCATAAACGTGAATTTTGCTCCACTAGCTAGGGTCCTTCCAATATCAGGACCTGAACGTAAACCACTATCCATCATCACCGTAATTTTGTCTCCATATTTTTGGGCAAGATGTCGCAGTGGTTTTATGGTTGATTGCCCAGCATCCAGTTGACGTCCACCATGATTGGAGACAATGATACCATCCAATCCAAGGGCAATAGCTTTTTCAGTATCGGCTTCGCTAGCAACTCCTTTTAATACAATTTTACCTTTCCAAAGATCACGAATGGGCTTTATTTTCTCTTCATTTAACCGACCATCAAATGTTTGATCCATAAATTTACCTAATTGCTTTAAGTCGAGATTTTTAGGCATATAAGGTTTAAGCGTTTCAAATGCAGGTTGTCCATTGATTAATGTTTTAATCGCCCATTCGGGACGCTTTAAAATTTGAATCATATTTCGTAAAGACATTTTTGGAGGCATCGCCAAACCATTGCGAATGTCTCGAGGTCGAAAACCAAAAGTAGGTACATCGCTTAGTAAAACAAGGACGGGATAGCCAGCATGTGCTGCTCGCTTTAAAAGATCATTCCTCATTTCGTCTGCTGCTGGGTGATATAATTGAAACCATGCTTTTCCTTCGCTAAGCTCACCAATGGTTTCTATACTTGAGGTCGTGACAGTACTTAACACAAAGGGTAGGTTGTGTTTTGTTGCAGCTTTTGCAAGAATTTCAGGAGCTTTTGGCCACATCAAACCTTGAAGCCCAACAGGTGCTATTCCAAAAGGAGCAGCATAGGTATGCCCAAAAAGTGTCGTCTTCATATCGACAGACACCCGTTCCTTTAAATAGTGTGGTATTAATTCGACCTGACGAATTTCAGCCGTATTCTTGAGAAGATTTACATCTTCGTTACACCCACCATCCAGATATTCAAAAGCAAATTTTGGAAGCTTTTTTTGGGCTTTCTTTCGCAAATCAACCACAGAAGGGTAATTGGCATTATAAAGGTTGGACATAAATTATAATATACTAAATGAACTTAAAGTTATGAATTTAATTGGTTTATAACCTTTAGCTAGAGTTGGGAAGAGCAAAAATTCATTTGCAATCTATTTTTAATGAAAAAATAGTATCTTCATCAGTATAAACCAAGCAATAACTAAAGCATAATGACTAAAAAAAAATACTCTAGGAGAAGCTTTATCGGCTCTTCTGCGCTTCTTACAGCGGGATTAGGATTAACAACCTCCAAGGTTTTTGGTGTACCCGCATATATTCAATCCCTTAATAAATCCAATTCCTTAATTAATGGGGTGCAACTTGGAATTCAGACCTATTCTTTCCGAAGTATGGAAGATCAAAGTGCTGAGGCAACCTTAGGTTATATCTTAGACTGTGGTGCCAATGCAACTGAATTGATGGGTGGCCCAGCAGAAAGTTTTGCCGGAGCACCGACAAATAACATCGATCGAAGGGTTTATTATCGACTGATGCGTGCCAAAAGAAAAGGAACGTTAAGTCGAGAGCAACAAAAGCAGATGGCTGATCTTGATACTCAAGTTGCCTCTTATAAAAAAGAAGTCATGCAATGGCGCTCCCAAATGAATATGGAAAAATTCGAAGCCCTTAGAAAAATGTACAATGATGCTGGAGTGAGCATTTATGCCTTTAAACCTCGTGCTTTTGAAATGGACAATACGGATGTTGATATCCACTGGGGAATGAAAGCAGCAAAAACCTTAGGAGCAAGTCATATTACACTTGAACACCCTAGTAATGATGCACACACGTTGAAACTCGGTAAGATGGCGGAAAAACACGGAATTGCCGTTGCCTATCATGGTCACGATCAACAAAACCCCAGCTTTTGGAATACGGCATTGGGACAGTCTCCAAACAATGCAATGAACTTGGATATTGGTCATTATACTGCAGCTGGGTATAATCCTGTTGAGCTGATTAAAGAAAAACATGAGCGTATCAGTAGCATCCATCTTAAAGACCGACAAAATCCTGAAAACGGGAAAAGAAATTTAGTTTGGGGAAGTGGAGATACCCCCTTGATAGAAACCTTAAAATTGATGCGTGATCAAAACTACACCTTTCAAGCAACAGTTGAATATGAATACAAAACTCCGGAAGGCTCTGATGCGATAAAAGAAGTCAAAAAATGTATTGACTTTTGCAAATCGGCACTGGAGGGTTAATGTGATTTAAATTGCTCAAAATCTTAATTATACAACCAATTAATGGACGAACACAACCCGTTTAACGGGTTGTTTGTTGTTCGTCTAACACCCTTTTATCCATGAACAACTACTCTCAAAAAGCGATTATCTTTTTAATATTATTCGGCGCTAAGTTTGCTATGGGACAGTACAACCAAAAAGTTGAACGTCCTAATTTTGAAATTATTCAATTAAGTGAAGAACCCGTTATTGACGGAAACATCCTTAACGAAGCGGTTTGGAATAGGGTTCCTCCTATCACAAAATTGACACAAATCAAACCAAAGTTTGGACAGGATGCTTCGGAAAACACCTCCATTAGAGTGGCCTATACCAATAAGATGTTTTATGTGGCCGTGGTCTGTTATGACAGTGATCCAGAAAGAATTGTTATTTCAGATTCTCGTCGGGATGCTGATTTGAATGATGAGGACAGCTTTTTGTTTATTGTGGACACTTATAATGATCAGCAAAATGGTTTTCTTTTTGGAACCAACGCCGACGGTATGGAGTACGATGCTCAAATTGACCGGGAAGGTGAAGGAAATTTTAGTGCCAATCGACAACAAGGAGGGGTCATTGGTGGAACCAACATCAACTGGGATGCTTCTTGGGAAGTAAAAACAGAGGTCGGTGATTATGGCTGGAGTGCTGAATTTGCCATCCCATTGCGTTCATTGCGCTTTAACAGTGGAGAGAATCGGACTTGGGGAATTAATTTTCAACGAAATATCAGTAAAACCAGTGAGACAGCATATTGGGCATCGCTACCTATTGGCTTTGATATCAAACGCCTTTCCTTATCGGGTAAAATGAATGGTTTGAA
>CBFIJI010000010.1:0-38666 GCA_965662885.1 Flavobacteriaceae bacterium
TATAAATTAGAGATTCGATCTGAAAGTAATCTCTGCAACTCCAACAATCAAAATAACAACACCTATCACGAAGAATATATAATAGTTCCTAAGAGTAATGAATTATTAATTGCATCAGGACCCTTTATTGATGAAGAGTTATGTAAAGGTAATCCAGGGCGTTTATACATTGAATTGTTTAATAATATCCAAGAAAAACCCACCTTTTATTATAACGGAAAAGTGGTAGTTGTTGATGAAAAAGCTCAAGATAAGGCGGACAGTTATACACTGATTATCGAAAATCCAGTTCGTTTAGCAGATTTAGTCATTACTACGGTAAGAGGTTGTAAAGTATCTACAAAAATAGAAATTTCAGATATTGGTGATCCCGATTTTGAATATACAACCCCTTCCTACGAGGCTAATAAGGTTATTTTAGCTCGAGAAGAAATTACTTTTAAAAACACCTCACCTCTACCTTTTAAATTTTCCGAATGGATTTTTGGTGATGGCTCAGAACATTATTTGGAAAGTCGAACAGGAACTGTCTCACCTGTTAGACATTCCTACGGTATTTCTGGAACTTATTTTGTAACCTTAAGAAATTATAGCGATTTAAATTGTTTTGAAGAAAAAACAAAAACCATAACAGTAGGAAAAGGCTATAATATATTAGCCCCTAATGTTTTCTCTCCCAACAATGATGGGATTAATGAATTTTATCGTTTGATTTTTAGTGGATTTAAAAAAGTAGAATTTAAAGTTTATGATAACTACGGAAATTTACTTTACAATGAAAAAGTTGAAGAATCAGATTTATTAAATCTTGAAGGTCTTTCCCTTAAAGGATGGGATGGTTTCGGTGCACCTAGCTCCCCCTATTATATCTATTATTTTAAAGGCGTTTTAATTACGGATGAGACCGTTGTAGAACGAAATGGAACGTTTGTCTTAATCCGATAGTCATTATGCTTAGAACGTTTTCTTTACTTTTACTCATATTGTCTTTTTTTTCTGTTTTTTCACAGGAAGAATATTTTGTTGGACAATCCCGTTTTCTTCAAAAAACCAACGCGAGTTTTTTTGGATTTAATAATCTTAGTAGAGTAGGTGTACTCTACAACACTTTGAGTGTTAATTCAGAAAAGAATATTGATAATAAGTATTTTTTTGGGGCACTGTCTTTTGATGAAAAAAAGTTTAGTATTGGTTTGGACGTTAACTCTTTCGAAATACAAAATACAGGTTTAACCAATACCACAGTCAACTTCAGCTATGTTTATAAAATTCAAGTTAAAGACGGCGTATTTCTTCTTCCTGCATTGACTGCTGGTTTTACAAGTTCAAAGTTTAATACCTCCAGTTTTATTTTTGAAGATCAGTTAAATAAAACCACTGGTTTTATCAATACTGAAACCATCGATCCCTTAGGTGAATCGACATTTGACATTAATTATTTTGATTTAGGAGCTTCTTTTATTCTCCATAGTGATACTTTTTTAGTTGGATTAAGCCTTAAACATCTCAACCAACCCAATGTTAGCTATAACAATGAAACCACCCTAAAAAAACCCATTCGAATCACCCTTAATGGAGGGTATGAATTTAATATTAATACGTTGGAAAGAGGCTTTTTACCAGATGATTCTTATTTGTATATTTTTTCAACAGTTTCCCATTTTAATTCTAATTATTATTTGTTTTTATCTCAAGAACTTCAGTTGGGAGAGTTTTCAATTGGAATCAATCAGCAGGCATCGATGGTAAAAAAATTTAATCTAAATAACATTGGGGCTTCGGTAGGTATTTCCTTAGAAAATTTTGACTTTGGATTGTCCTACAATTTTCCAATGCGAACAACTCAAAATGTTTTTGCTCCAAGTATATTTGAAGTGTATATTACCTTTGATTTTAGTATATACCGTCGAAATGGTAGAGGGTTATTTAAACGCCTCCAAATCGATAATTATTTTTAATTTCTAAAAATTTTATTGGGGAAAACCACAGGGCTTTCTGTCCCATTTTTTCCAACAACGGCAACGCCAAAAAAGAAATTATCTACCACAATTCCTTTTAGAGTATGTTCGTTAACATCGCCCACAAATCGGCTGAATTCCCATTGGGGGCTTGTAGTGTCTCTCCAATATATTTTATAGCCTAAAACGGATGGATCATCAACTTTTTCCCAACGAAATTTTGCGGCAGCTTGAACAATTCCCCCAATTTCCAATTGTTTTACAGCAGGAGGAGCCCAAGCCAAAAGGGCTAAGTTTATTGCGTTTACAGCAGTTAGTTTTTTTGCGTATTCAAAATTCACTCCTTCAATAACATCGCCATAAGCAATCCCATTCTCTACGCGGATATCTTGGTGTTGCATGGTATAATTTTCATGAGCTTCCATAATTCGAATTCCAGCAAATCCAACATCATTAAATGGTCGGTGGTGTCCACCTCGGCCAAAACGATCCAAACGATAAATCATCATTGGGTTCATTTCGGGCATATAGGTTTTTACGGTTTTGTGAACAAAGCGTGCTAATTGTCGAGAAATACCATCAACCTCTCCACCGTAGAACCTTCTTGCTTTTCGTTCCCTTTCTGTTTCTGTTGGCGGAACTGGCTCTGAAAAAATTCGAAAGCTTCGATTATCTATTACCCCATCTACCCCTTTGATGTTTCCAATCATATCGTTATTGAAAATTCCAATGATTTCCCAATTCATTTCTTTGGCATAAGCTGCCAATCCCTTTCCACCAAAAAGACCTTGTTCCTCCCCCGATAGTCCAACATAAAGAATACTATTTTCAAAAGAATAGCTTGACAGTACACGCGCTGCTTCAAGGGTTCCTGCCATACCACTAGCATTGTCATTGGCCCCAGGTGAGGCATCAGTAAAATTATTAGGATCTGAAATACGAGAATCAATATCGCCACTCATGATGATAAAGCGGTTGGGAAATTTTGTTCCCCGTTGAATGGCCACAACATTATTGATCCATACAGGATGTGTAATTCGACGGCTATCCTCTGGAGTAAAATAATTTTTTTGATAAAAAACCTCCAAACAGTCCTCACAGTCTTTAGCGATAACTTCAAATTCTGCCTTGATCCATCGTCGAGCTGCTCCTATACCACTTGTCATTGATAAGGTATCACTCAAGGTGTGGCGTGTACCAAAGTTGACAAGCGTTCGAATATCTTTTTCTATCCTTTTTTCTGAAACGGCATCAATTATGTTATATATATCCTGATCTTTCTGTCCAAAGGTGAACGTGGATATTAAAACGACACTTGCAATAAATAGATGTTTCATAAAATTATTTTAATTCAAAGTAATAAAAAAACCCGATAGAATATCGGGTTTTATGGAGTTTCTATGTTAGAAACAATATCGATTTTCATCAATTATCCGATCAGCAATTTGTGTTTTTAATGCAATCACATTAGGCCATTCCTTATAATTACAATAGTTGTCCAAGGCCTTCAATAATTGTTTTTGTTCATCTCCACTCGCAATACTACACATGGCCTCTTTTCCTTTTTTAGAAATAATTTCCATGGCTTCAAACACGTAATACTGCGTCATTAGAATTTGTGTGCTTTGGGAACTAAGTCCAGAGCGATCACTATTTTTTAATGTTCTAAGTAAACCAGATTCCGACATATAGGTTTCAATGAGGATATCAGATAAATTCAGTAGCAGTTGTTGTTGTGCATCGAGTTCAGTGCCAAATTTTTGAACGGCATTACCAGCAATTAACAAAAATATTTTTTTCATATTCTTGACCAAGAGCTGTTCCTGCGCCAATGGAGAAGTGGCATCAATCTCATCGTTTTCTAATGGCGTACCCATTTCCGTGGTAACCTGCATTACTGAAGTCATCAAATCGAGTTGTCCTTTCATGGCTTTTTTAAGCAGCATACCCACCGAAAGCATTCGATTAATCTCATTGGTTCCTTCATAAATTCTACCGATACGGGCATCACGCCAAGCAGATTCCATAGGCGTTTCTGCCGAAAAGCCCATACCCCCATAAATCTGAATTCCGTCATCAGCACAATTTTGTACATCTTCCGAAGCACCAACTTTTATTAAGGAACATTCGATAGCAAAATCTTCAACCCCTTTAAGTTCTGCTTCTTGATGAGTCATTCCCTCAGCAATAAAGTTTTCAATTCTAATATTGATGTCCTCTGCTGCTCGATAACTGGCGGACTCCCCAAAATAACAGGAGGTTGCCATTCGAGCAATTTTTTCTTTTATGGCCCCAAATTGAGCAATAGGTGTTTTAAATTGTACCCGCTCGTTGGCATAATTAACAGCGGCGGTTATCACACGTCTTTGGGCATCTAAACAGGCTACTCCTAATTTAATTCTACCAACGTTTAATGCATTCATCGCTATCTTAAAGCCTCCTCCACGTTCTCCTAACATGTTTTCAACGGGAACTTTTGTTTCATTGAAGAAAACTTGTCGAGTGGAAGAAGAATGAATACCTAATTTAGGCTCTTCCTCGCCTAAAGTAATTCCATTGTCAGAAACATTGGGGACAATAAAACCAGTGATGTTTTTATCATTTTCGATACGTCCAAAGACGATAAAAAGACTTGCAAATCCAGCATTGGAAATCCACATTTTTTGGCCACTTATCAAATAATGTGTTCCATCTTCTGACAATACCGCTTTGGTTTTTCCAGAGTTTGCATCCGAACCTGCACCAGGCTCAGTTAAACAATACGATCCAAACCATTCCCCAGTGGCTAGTTTGGGAACATATTTAAGTTTTTGTTCTTCCGTACCATACAAAGTAATTGGAAGTGTTCCAATACCTGTATGTGCTCCGAAGGCGGTAGAAAAAGAGCCCGTAGCTCCGGAAATATAATCACAGACCAACATGGAGGAGACAAAGTCCATTCCCATACCCCCATAGGCTTCAGGAACTGAAACCCCTAAAAAACCAAGTTCACCTGCTTGTTGCATCAACTCCTTGGTCAAGGCGTAATCTTTTTTTTCAAAACGCGCTTTTTTGGGCCAAATTTCACGATCGACAAATTCTTGTACTGCCGATTTCATCATCTCTTGTTCTTCCGAAAAGTCTTCCGGTGTAAAAACATTTTTTGGGTTGGTGTCCTCTATAATAAAAGAGCCTCCAGTGGTTAGTTTTCTGTTTGTTACTTCCATAGCATTTGGTTTTAAATGGGTTTTGTTATTATTTCAGATTCAAAGTGGGTTTTATTTTGCGCTTGCTCTTTTATACAATCGATAACTTCATAAAAGTTTTTGATCTGTTGATCCGTAAGTTGCTTGTTGACCATTTCATTAAAGTCGAGAACAACCGACTTGGAGTACGCTCTTTTTTCTTTTCCAAATTCTGTTAAATGAACTAAAACACTTCTTCCGTCCTCTGGATGTTGTGTCCGATAAATTAGTTTTTGATCTTCCATACTTTTTAATAGCCTTGAAAGACTGGTAGATTCCATTCCCATTTTTGGCCCTAGTGCCATGGATGGAGTTCCCTCCGCATCAATACTCAATAAAGCAAAACCAGTTGCCATTGTAGAATCAAATTTAGCGGCCTCTTTATTATACATCTTGCTAACTCCCTGCCAAGCAGATTTTAGCGCGTAATCAAAGGTTTCTTTTTTCATTGTTTAAAGATATGATAATTTATTATGCATGCATAATAAATTATCATAAAAATTATCTTTTCCATTGTTCAAAAATGAATTAGGCGTAAATTTTTTCGATAAGTGTTTTGTATCGCTCCTTAACGATCTTACGTTTAAGTTTCATAGTAGGAGTGAGGTGGCCTTGTTCTATGGACCACAATTCTGGAGTTAATTCAAAACGTTTGATACGCTCCCATTGCCCAAAATTTTCATTGTGTGCTGTGATGTCTTTTTGAATAGCTTCAAGGATTTCAGTATTTTTACAGATGGATTCCATGTCATGTTGACAACTGATGTTCTTTTCTTTAATCCAATTGGTAATGTATTCAAAGCTAGGTTGAATGATGGCTGCTGGCATTTTTTGACCTTCTCCAACCACCATTATTTGGTCAATAAATAAGGATTGTTTCATCTGATTTTCAATCACTTGTGGTGAAATGTATTTTCCTCCAGAGGTTTTAAACATTTCTTTCTTACGGTCGGTAATTTTTAAAAAGCCTTCGGAGTCAATTTCACCGATATCTCCAGTGTGGAAATAATCTTCGCTCATGACTTCCGCTGTTTTATCTGGATCTTTATAATAACCCATCATAACATTTGGTCCTTTACAAAGAATTTCTCCATCCTCTGCTATTTTTACAGTCACCCCATCAATTACTTTTCCAACGCTTCCGATTTTAAACATTCCATCTCGGGGGTCATTTACCGAAATAACAGGAGATGTTTCTGTTAAACCATAGCCCTCAACAAGCATCATTCCAGCTGCGGAGAAAATCCGCGCCAAACGGGGCTGTAATGCAGCACTTCCCGAAGCAATTAATTCTAAATTACCTCCCAATGCTTCTTGCCATTTAGAAAGGATTAATTTTCGAGCAATTTTAAGTTTGAATTCGTACCAAGCTCCATTTTGTCCATAAGGTTCATATTGAAGACCAACTTTGACTGCCCAATAAAATAATTTTTTCTTGATTCCGGATAATTCTTCTCCTTTACTGTAAATTTTATCATAAACCTTTTCTAGAAGCCTAGGAACGGCTGTCATCACATTAGGTTTAATTTCCCGAAGATTGTCAGCGATTGTTTCCAATGATTCAGCAAAGTGAATTTTTACTCCATTATAGATGTATATGTAAAGAATAACACGTTCAAAAATATGACAGATAGGCAGAAAACTTAGTGCAGTAGCTTTCCCAATATCTAAAGGTAATCGCTTTGAACTAGATAAAACATTCGAAACTACATTGTGATGACTTAACATCACCCCTTTAGGAACACCTGTAGTTCCAGAGGTGTAAATGATGGTTGCTAAATCCTCAGGTTTTACCGCATCTTTATGTTGTTGTATTGCTTCTTTCCGATCTTCTTTTTTCCCAAGTTCTAGTAATTCAGACCAATGTTTGCAGCCATCAATATGATCAAAACTGTACACTTCTTTTAAAGAAGGAACATTTGTTTTAATCTCCATTAATTTATCATAAACCTCTTGGTCGGATACAAAACAGTAGTTACTTTCAGAATGATTGAGAATATACTCGTAGTCTTTAGCTCCTATTGTTGGATAAAGCGGAACATTAACTGCCCCTAACTGTAAGAGTCCCATATCAATAACACTCCATTCTGTTCGGTTATTGGAAGAGATCATTGCGATTTTGGTTTGCGGCATAATTCCCAAACCCAATAATGCACTACTGATTAAGTTAGCTTGCTCAGCAAAGGTTTTTGAACTTATACTCGTCCACTTTCCATCATACTTGGTAGTTAATGCTTGATCAAGTGGAATATTTTTTTGTTGAAAATCTAGGAAGTCAAAAAGTCGGCTAGGAGTCATTATAATCTTGGTTTTAATGCAAAATAGGAAATATTTTTCTAATAAGTGCGAAAATGTTACTGCTTAGAAAGCCAATGGTAGGCATTTTCAAACGCAATAATCCAAGGCGATATCGAATCTGTTCGCTCTTCTGGATAATATCCCCAATTCCAAGGGAAGGTTGTCCGTTCCAAATGTGGCATCATTACCAAGTGGCGACCATCTGAATTGCTTAACATAGCAGCATTGTAATCAGAGCCATTGGGATTAGCAGGATAGCCTTCAAAATGATATTTTGCTGGAATTTGATAGGCTTTTTCTTCTTTGGGCAGATGAAATTTTCCTTCTCCGTGTGCAGCCCATATCCCCAATGTACTCCCTTGGAGTCCTTGCATCATGATGGCTGAAGATTCTTGAATGCTAACTGCTGTAAATTGACATTCAAATTTACCAGAGTCATTGTGGAGCATTTTTGGCTTTTCGTCATGTGCTGGTGTGATTAGCCCTAATTCGATAAACAATTGACATCCATTGCAGACGCCCAAGGAAAGAGTGTCTTCACGATCAAAGAATTTCTGAAGATTGGCTTTGGCTTTTTCATTGTAGCGAAAAGATCCAGCCCAACCTTTTGCTGACCCCAGAACATCTGAATTTGAAAACCCGCCTACAGCCACAATAAATTGAACATCTTCCAGAGTTTCTCGTCCACTGATTAAATCAGTCATATGAACATCAATTACTTCAAATCCTGCCAAGTGCATAACATAAGCCATTTCTCTCTCCGAGTTACTTCCTTGTTCACGGATGACCGCCGCTTTAATTTTCTGTGTTTTTAAAGCAGGGAGCTGTCCAGTAAATCCAGATGGAAATTGAAAGTTTAAGGCTTGCTTTTTGTAATTCTTAAAACGCTCTTCAGCAAGATTGGCCGCAGTTTGTTGGGCATCTAATTGTTTAGACGTACTAAACCATTTATCGCGAAGTTTATCAACATCAAAATCATATTGATCATTTCCATTGGTGATGGAAACTTGTGCTTTTTGAAGGGGGTCGCCAATTTTATGACATTCAATTCCTTTTTCCTTTAATAGGTGTGTTAGGTCCTCATTTGATTGAATTACGATCCCGGAATTTTCTGCAAAGAGAAGGGTAACACTATCTGACTCTCCGATTTTTGTCAAGTCAATGGATAAACCAATATCTGAAGTAGGAAAGCACATTTCTAACAAAGTGGTAAGCAAACCACCTGAAGAAATATCATGTCCTGCACTTATTTTTCCTTTTAGAATTAGTGCTTGAATTTCATTAAAAACCAGTTTAAAATAACGAGGGTCGGCAATTCCTGCGGTATGATTTCCTATTTTATTTAATACTTGACCAAATGAGGAGCCTCCAAGACTGGGTTTTTCTCCAGACAGGTCAATAAAATAAAGTTGTCCCCCTTCACTTTTTAGTGCCGGAGTAACCACCTTTGAGATGGCTGAGCATTGTCCTGCTGAAGAAATAATAACCGTTCCGGGGGCGGTCACCGTCCCTTCATCATATTGCTGCTTCATTGACAAAGAATCTTTTCCCGTAGGAATATTTATTCCTAAAGCAATGGCAAACTCAGAGCAGGCTTGAACCGCTTGATACAAACGGGCATCTTCCCCTGGATTATTACATGGCCACATCCAATTTGCGGAAAGACTAACAGCGGAAAGCCCACCCTCAAGAGGTGCCCAAAGAATATTGGTTAAGCTTTCTGCAATGGCATTGATACTTCCTTTTGCAGGATCGATCAAAGCACTTAATGGAGCATGACCAATTGCTGTTGCAATTCCTTTTTCTCCTTGATAGTCTAGTGCCATAACACCGCAATTACTAAGAGGTAACTGAAGAGGACCAACGGTTTGTTGACGGGCTACACGTCCTGTTACGCAACGATCTACTTTATTGGTAAGCCAGTCCTTACATGCAACGGCTTCCAATTGTAAAACCTGTTCAATGTATAGAGACATGTTTTCAGCTTGGTAGGAGAGTTCTTCAAATTGATACTTGTTTTTTTGATCGTTCATCATTGTTTTTGGAGCACTTCCAAAAAGTGCATCTAAACTTAGATCAATGGGTTTACTCTCATTTCGGTGATCAACAAATGTAAATTGGTGATCATCATTAACCGTTCCTACATTGTAGAATGGTGCACGTTCTCTTTCCGCAATTCTTTTGAGTAGGGCTTCGTCTGATGGGTCAATGATCAATCCCATTCGTTCCTGAGATTCATTTCCAATAATTTCTTTTGCAGAAAGGGTTGGATCCCCAATGGGGAGTTGTTCGATATTAATGACACCACCGTTGTCTTCTACCAATTCAGAGAGGCAGTTAAGATGACCACCTGCCCCATGATCATGGATGGATACGATTGGGTTTTTTGTTGTTTCCACCAAAGCACGGATTACATTCGCAACACGTTTTTGCATTTCTGGATTGGAGCGTTGAACAGCATTGAGTTCAATCGCATTATCATAAGCTCCAGTATTTGTTGATGATACGGCTGCTCCTCCCATTCCAATACGATAGTTATCTCCTCCAAGAATAATAATTCGATCTCCTTTTTTGGGTTTCTTCTTGATGGCCTGATCGGCGATTGCTGACCCTATTCCACCTGCTAACATAATGACTTTGTCAAAACCTAAACGCTGCTTATTTTCTTGATGTTCAAAGGTAAATAACGATCCTGCTATCAGGGGTTGTCCAAATTTATTGCCAAAGTCAGAGGCTCCGTTGGATGCTTTAATTAAGATGTCAAGTGGAGTTTGGTATCGCCATGGGCGTTCGGGAAAAGCATCTTCCCAAGGACGCTCTTTTGATATCCGTGAATAAGGAGTCATATAAACAGCGGTTCCCGCTAGAGGTAAAGATCCTTGACCTCCTGCCAATCGATCCCTAATTTCACCTCCTGATCCAGTTGCAGCACCGTTAAAGGGCTCAACAGTAGTTGGAAAATTATGGGTTTCTGCTTTAATCGAAATAACACTTTTTACCTCAGTGGTTTTGTAAGCACTAGGCTGGTCAGGTTGGCTCGGTGCAAATTGTTCTACGGATGGCCCCTCTATAAATGCAACATTGTCTTTATAGGCAGAAACAATGGTGTTCGGATTTCTTTTTGAGGTCTTTTTGATGAGTTGAAAGAGGCTTTCTTTTTGTTCTTCTCCATCGATGATAAAAGTACCATTAAATATTTTGTGGCGACAGTGTTCTGAATTGACTTGTGAAAAACCAAAAACTTCAGAATCTGTTAGAGGGCGGTTGAGCTCTTTGGACAAATCTTCCAAATAGGTGATTTCTTCTTGATTTAAGGCTAGCCCTTCACTGGCATTATAAGCAGCAATATTTTCAATTGCCTTAACGGGTTCAGGAGAAATATTTACGTCAAATATATGTTGATTTAACACCTCGTATTGTTGTAAGAGCATGGTGTCAAATGGAGTGTCCTTTTCGTGTTTGGAAAAGACTTCAATACGACTAATTCCCTTGATACCCATGTTTTGGGTGATTTCGACAGCATTGGTACTCCAAGGGGTAATCATGGTAGCTCGTGGACCAATAAATCGCCCTTTGATTTCTTTTGTATCTATGGGTTTTAAATCAAAAAGCCACGTCAGCTTTTCATAATCGGAAGGACTTAAATTCGTATCAGCAGACAAGGAGTAAACGTGGGTTGAAGAATCACCAAAGAACAGAATCATAGTGGAGTTTTTGAAAGCAGTAAATTTAAGTTTTTTTCAAACTCAAATCTTGACTTTCTAGCTTAGTTGTAAAGAATTTTAGCTTGATTTATTCACATTTATTCGTTTTAGGTTGGCGATATAGAAACCGTCAAAGCCTGTTTGATGTGAAAAGAATGTTTTTGACTGAACTCGTATAAATAACTTTCCAAGATCAGAAGACAAAAAACGTTCAATTTGTTCTTCATTTTCATTGGGAAAAAGGGTACATGTAGCATACGTCAATATTCCATCAATTTTAACCAATTCAGCATTTTTTTGGAGAATTTTTTGTTGTAATTGGGAAATAGCCTCGATTTTAGTGGGGCTCATTTTCCATTTGATGTCTGGGTTTCGCTTTAGAATTCCCAACCCACTACACGGGGCATCAATTAATACACGATCCGCTTTCTCTCTATTGGTAGCAAAAAAAGTATCTTCCTCTATAGTTGATGTTTCTACAATGGTAGCTCCATTTCTCAAGGCTCTTTTTTCAAGTTCTTCTAATTTTTTTTCGTGAACATCTAAGGCGATGATTTTTCCTTTATTTTTCATAATTGCCGCCAAATGAAGTGTTTTCCCACCAGCTCCTGCACAAGCGTCAATAACAGTCATTCCCGGTTTGGGAGCCACCCAGGTGGCGACCATTTGGGAATTGGCATCTTGAACTTCAAAAAGTCCTTTTTTATATAGTGCGCTGTTTTTTAGGTTGACTTGTTTTTCAAGAATTAGGGCATCTGGATATGTTTTTGAGATCTTTGCTTGAACATTTGTTGCTTTGGTGATTTGGGGTTGAAGTCTTTTTGGGTCGCTTTTTAATCGGTTTACACGCAACACTAATTCCGCTGGTTTATTCAAGCTTTCCAATTCCATTTCCCAAAGTTCTTCTCCAAAGGCTTTTTCTCCTGCCTGATCAAGCCAATCTGGAATGGATTGTTTTACTGCTCTAGTTTTTTGTGCTAAACGATGATTTTTGACTAATTCAGTGGGGTTAATTCCTTTAAAAACATCCCAATCGGGGAGGGGAAAGTTCTTTAAGACGAACCAACAAGCCAATAGCATCCAAAGATCTTTTTCGTGAGTAGTTTTCGTTTTAATTGTAGCTTCATACAGTCGTTTCCAACGAATAATATCATAGAGAATTTGTCCGACCAATCGACGATCTCTTGCTCCCCATTTCGAGTTATTCTTTAAGATGTTTGGAATGGTGTATTGCGCCAACTCATCTTTTAAGAGAATTGAATCTAAGCCACTAATTATACCTATGGCAATATTTTGGTGAAGTCTCATGGGTCAAAGGTATCTTTTTCCCTTTAACGGTTCTTGACTTTTGAGATGTCTTTTCTATTTTTGGACCGATGAAACATCTCTTTATTAAAGAGTTCTTCAGAATATAAAATTTTCAAAACTTTTGCCGCACCAAACTCTTTGATTAAGGTTTTGTTACGTTCTTGAATACGTTTGAGTTTTAGTTGTTCTAAGCTATCCATTTGTTTTAAAATCGTATAAGATTCTTCATTAGATAGTGAGTCAAGTCTATATTTGTATGATTTTTTAAGATCACGCGATTGATGGCGAATTTTCTTGTAGACAAGATCTTCATAACGCTCATAAATCGGCCAAAAAGCAGTTTCTTCGGCTGCTGTAAGGGCACTTTTTTCGACAATAAAACTCATTTTTATTGCTTTGATTCGGTCGTATCCAATATGTTTGCTTTGTGCTGAGATTAGCAGCGGTAGAGAACACAAACAAAACGCCCAAAATCTTTTAGTCATCATAGTTTTCATAATTGTTAGTGTTTAAATTATCAGTTTCATAAGGGTCGAGATAAAAATCATAATTATCAGCGTTAACCACTTGTTCAAGTAGATCATTGCTAATAAATTCGATACTCTCTAATTCCATAGTTGAGACGGTTTCATAGGCATCAATTTCATAGGAGTAAATTTCTTCTACATAAGTAGTAAATACATCACTGGGGGGAGGGGTTTCGAAAACAGGATTAAGGACAAAGAGCATTAAGTTGGCTGCGGGAAAGGGGAGGAGATAATAGCTTAACGATACTCCTTTATTTTTATTGGGTAAGCCAATTGTATTCTTATAAATGGTGTGTTCCAACTCATTAAAATAATTTTTTGGAATACCAAAAGGTCCGAGCTTTTGATCAGTTGCTTGGATGTTTTTCATGAGGTCATCTTCCAATTGGTCAAAATACCCCAACGGAACACCAAAAGGATTATTTTTATTTTGTTTCGACATCGATAAAAGTTTTAATTTTTTTTACAGCATGATGGTAAGATGCCTTTAGTGCGCCAACGCTAGTATCTAAAATTTTAGAAATATCATCGTATTTCATATTGTCAAAATACTTCATATTGAAGATGATACGTTGTTTTTCTGGGAGTTTTGAAACTGCTTTTTGAAGCTCTAAGGCTAACTCATCTCCGTCAAAATAGGTATCTGCCACCAAACCTAAAGCCTTTTTTTCAATCCATTCCTCGGAGTTTACCCCAATTTTCATGGATTTACTTTTGATGAAATTCAATGCCTCATTGGTTGCAATACGGTACATCCAAGTATATATTTTACTGTTTTCTTGAAAGCTATTGATGTTCATAAAAATTTTGATAAAAGTATTTTGCACCACATCATTTGCATCATCATGATCTAAAACAATTTTCCGAATATGCCAATACAAACGTTCTTTGTATTCTGCTACCAACACCTTAAAAGCATTTTCTTTGGTGTCGGGATCCTTCAAGGATTTTACAAAAAGGGACTGGTTCAAATTCAAATTGTTTATAATTCAGACAATTAAAATATAAAATAGTTTAATTGAAATTTACAAGCGTTGCAGTTCAACTAAATTTTTATAAACGGAACTACTATCCATAAGCGATTGGTGTGTTCCTGACTCCACAATAACACCATCTTGAAGGACTAATATTTTATGAGCTTTTTGAATGGTTGATAGTCGATGGGCAATCACTAAAGAAGTACGCTTTTGCATTAAATTTTCTAATGCATTTTGCACTAGTTTTTCAGATTCTGTATCCAAAGCAGAGGTTGCTTCATCTAAAATTAAAATTTTTGGATTTTTTAAAATAGCTCGAGCAATGGATAGACGTTGTTTTTGTCCTCCAGAAAGTTTGTTGCCACTTTCTCCAATGTTGGTATCATATCCCTCAGGGAGTTGCACAATAAACTCATGGGCATTGGCTACTTTGGCAGCATCAATGATTTCTTTTTCTGTAGCATCTTGTTTTCCAATTTTTAAATTGTTAATGACACTATCGTTAAAAAGTATAGCTTCCTGTGTTACGATTCCAATCATTTCGTAAAGTGCTGTTTTTTTTATGGAGGAAATGGGGGTGTCATCAATGAGAAGTTCTCCAGCATCAATATCATAGAATCGATTCAGGAGGTTGGCAAGAGTTGTTTTACCACTTCCTGAGGAACCCACAAGAGCAACGGTTTCTCCTTTTTTTATAGTGAATGATATGTCTTTAATGATTGTTTTTTCACCATAACTAAAGAAGATGTTTTTAAATGAAATGGCCGTATTAAGACTATTTTTAAGGGAGGCATTAGGTGCATCTTTTAGTGTGTTTTTGGTGAGCAGAATTTCTAAAACGCGTTCGGCAGCAGCATTTCCTTTTTGAATGCTGTACATGGCTCTACTTATGCCTTTCGCTGGGGTGAGGATGTTATAGGCCAAACCCATATAAACAATAAATGTCGTTCCCTCAAGTGCTTTATCAACAAGAACCATTCTCCCACCATACCAAAGTAAGACACCGATTACAGTAATCCCTAAAAACTCACTTGTGGGAGAGGCTAGGTTAGTTCGGTGAAGTAATTTATTTGAAAATTTAAAAAATCGTCTAGTCGATTGATGGAAACGCTCAATAAAGTGTTTTCCTGCACCAAAGGTTTTGATGATTTTTTGACCATTTACAGTTTCGTCAATGATGGAAAGGAAATCGCCTTGTTCTTTCTGTACTTTTTCAGAGTGTTTTTTTAATCGTTTTCCAATCATAGATATAATAAAACCAGAAATTGGAATAAAAATCAACACAAATAGACTGAGCTCCGTACTGATTCGAAACATAATAACCAAGGTAAATATAATGGTTAAAGGTTCACGAACAAGTAGTTCTAAAATGGATAAAAAGGAGACTTGAATTTCATTAACATCTGAAGTCAAGCGGGCCATTAAGTCGCCTTTTCGTTTTTCAGTAAAATAAGCAACTGGAAGCGTAATGATTTTGTTGTAAAGTGCATTCCGAAGATCTTTAATGATTCCGTTCCTTAGAAACGTAATAAAATAAAGTGCTAAATAGTTACTAAGATTTTTGAGCAGAAAAAGGGTGATAATGAGCGCAACAACAATAACCAAAGTCATATCAATATCCTTTTCAAGCCTACTTGACACCAAATAATTAAGCCCATTTTTGATGTAGTCTTCCAATCCTGATATTCCTTGATAAACAGGTGGTGTAGTTGTTCGTTCTGTTTTTTCAAATAGAACATTTAACATGGGGATAAACGCGATAAAAGCGAGTGCTCCAAAAAGGGCATAAAGCATATTAAAAAAGATATTTAAAGCTGCATAAACTTTATATGGAAATCCAAAATATAATATCTTCCTAAATGACTTCATTTAAATGACTGTGATTTGATTTTCTAGTTGATCTATTTTTTCACCAAGTGCTTTTTGTTGTTCTTCCCACGATTGTTCCTTGTCAAAAACTTGGTTAACACTAAAGTAAAATTTAATTTTTGGTTCCGTACCACTGGGTCGGAGAGCAATTTTAGAGCCGTCTTCCAGCCAGAAAATCAACACGTTGGCTTTAGGTAAATTAATGGTTGAAGTACTTCCCGTACTGAGTTCTGTTTTTGTTGAGGTCAGCAGATCTTCTATGGTTTTTACAGGAATTCCACTAATTGTTTTTGGTGGTTTTTTTCTGTGATTATCTAAGGTTTTTGCAATTAAAGCAGCTCCTTCTTTCCCTTCTTTTTTGATGGACACCAAACGTTCTTCATAGAAGCCGTATTTACGATAGCAGTCCAATAAAAGATCCATAAAAGTTTTTCCCTCAGCTTTAGCATCAACAGCTATTTCACAAGCAAGTAGTGCGGCTGAGACCGCATCTTTATCTCTAACTTCATCACCAACTAAGTATCCAAAACTTTCTTCTCCTCCTCCAATAAACTCGAGATGGGGAAGATCTTCAATTAATTTTGCAATCCATTTGAATCCTGTCAAACATTCTTCAAAATGAACGTTCCAAGCCGCCGCCATCTTGGCCATTGCTGGGGTGGATACAATCGTACTAGCAATAAATTGTTTTCCATTCAATCGACCATTTTCAGACCATTTTCTAAGAAGGAATTCGGTCATGACAATCATTGTTTGATTTCCGTTGAGTAAACGGATATCTCCATCAGCAACTTTAACGGCAATCCCTAAACGATCACAATCAGGATCAGTTCCTATAACCATATCGGCATCGAGGGCTATTGCCTTTTCAATAGCCATAGCCAAGGCCTGAGGTTCTTCAGGATTAGGTGATGTAACGGTAGGAAAGTCTCCATCGGGAGTCGCTTGTTCTTCAACAATATGAACATGTTTGTATCCTGCTTTTTCAAGTACTTGTGGAATAGCGGTAATGGAAGTCCCGTGAAGCGGTGTAAATACCAATTTAAAATCATCACGATTTCCTTTGCTCCATTGTGCAATATTTACAACAGTGTCTTGATAGATGCTGTCAATTTCTTCGTCAATCCAATGCAATAAATTTTCTTTTGGATTAAATTGAATGTCCTCAAACCCAATTTTATCAATCGCTTTGGTTAATCCTATATCATGCGGAGGAACCAATTGTCCACCATCATCCCAATACACCTTATAACCGTTGTATTCTGGTGGATTGTGAGAGGCAGTCAATACAATTCCACATTGGGCTTTTAAATTTCTTACTGCAAAGGAGAGTTCGGGGGTGGCTCGAAGTTCTGAAAATAAATAGCATTCGATTCCGTTGGCTGTAAAAACATCAGCAACCACTTTAGCGAGTTGGGCACTGTTATGACGACAGTCATAAGCAACTACTGCTTTGATAGGAGTATTCCTAAAGTTTTCCTTTAGGTAATTACTCAACCCTTGGGTGTTCTTTCCAATAGTGTATTTATTGATGCGATTGGTTCCAACTCCCATAGTACCTCGCATTCCTCCTGTGCCAAATTCGAGATCTTTATAAAAAGCATCTTCAAATTTTTTCGGATCATTCTGAAGCTTTTGGACTTCATTTTGTGTTTCTTGATCAAAGGGTTCCTGAAGCCATTTTTCAGCAATTTTATTAATGTTCATTCTCTTTGGTGTTTATATTGATTGTGTAGCGATTTTTATTCTTTTTTGTCCGTAATATTATTTCTCCAATAAATCCGGCAATAAAAAATTGAGATCCAATGATCATAAGGGTTAATGCAATATAAAATTCAGGTCTTGAGGTAATAAGTCTTCCACTCGTATCTAAGTAAAGTTTATCGATGCCTAAATAAGCGGTAAAAAGGAAGCCAAAAAACAGGAGTAAACTTCCTAAGAGGCCAAAAAAGTACATTGGATTTTTTCCAAAGTGATTGATAAACCACAGGGTAATTAAATCCAAGAAGCCTTTAAAAAAACGATCAACTCCAAACTTTGTTTTTCCAAATTTACGTGCTTGATGAACGACTACTTGTTCTCCAATTTTTTTAAATCCTGCATGGGCTGCCAGTACTGGTATATAACGATGCATTTCTCCATAAACATCTATTGATTTTACGACCTCTTTTCTATAGGCTTTTATGCCGCAATTAAAATCGTGAAGTGGTATTTTAGAAACTTTTCTAGCTGCCCAGTTAAACAGTTTGGAGGGAATATTTTTAAAAATGATGGAATCGAAGCGTTTTTTTTTCCAACCCGAAACGAGATCAAGATTTTTTTCTACTAGGGTAGCAATCAAATTTGGTATTTCTTCGGGAGAGTCTTGTAGGTCTGCATCTAAAGTTACAATATAAGTGCCTGCAGCTTCTTTAAAACCTGCATGGATGGCTTGTGATTTACCGAAGTTTCTTGAAAAAGAAAGACCATGTGTGTGCACATGGTCTTTAGTTAGTGCTTCAATGACATCCCATGATCCGTCAGTACTCCCATCATCGATAAAAAATATCTCAAAAGAATAGTTGACAGGTTGGAGTGCTTTTACAATCCATTCATGCAACGGCTGTATGGACTCCCTCTCATTGAGTAGTGGAATTATTATTGAAATGTCAGGCGCAGCTCGCATATTTTTGCAAAACTACAAATTTTGTACTATTCGGGCCGTGATTTCTTGACGATAAGTCCCCCGATAAGTGAAATTATAAAACCAAAAAACAAATTGGTAATGATAATAATCGGTCCAATGATATAAGGTGTTGAGAACTTCTTTTGCATTTCAATGGATTGATCGATTATTTCTTTAGAAAGCTCGGGGTTGTCCATTCGCATTTTTTGGGATTGAAACTCCAATGATTTTTCCATCAGATCAGGGTCAATAACATTGGCAAGTAGCATATAAAATCCAAAGCCTATAATTGCAGCAACTAGAGAAGCTCCCAAACCAATTTTAAGGGCTTCTCCTAAGCTCAAAAAACCTTCATTAGCTTTTTTAAAGGCAATAAATCCAGCTATAAGTGTTCCAGTCATGATGACCATACTGACAACACTTTGCATGGTTCCTCCTTGATAGTGCATGTCTAAAAAATAGAGCATTAGACTAAAAATCGTTGAAATTACTGCAAGAATAATTCCGTAGTGTAAAGCATAAGCTCCTGTAGTAGTGTTTTTTGGTTCCATTATGTGTTTTGTTTAAAATAATACTCAAAATAACTGAAATATTTAAAAAAAAGTCGCTTTACAAAAATTTTATTTTAAAAAACATGTACATTTGCAATCCAAAAATAAAATTATGAAAGCAGCCATCCATCCAGATAATTATCGATTAGTAGCTTTTAAAGACATGTCCAATGAGGACATATTTATTACAAAGTCAACAGCAGATACAAACGAAACTTTGGAATTTGAAGGTGTTGAATATCCGCTGATTAAATTGGAGATTTCCAGAACATCACATCCTTTCTACACTGGTAAGTCCAAACTTGTTGACACTGCTGGTCGTATTGATAAGTTTAAAAACAAATACGCTAAATTTAAAAAATAAGCGTACAACAACTCTTTATTAAAAACCGCCAAAAGGCGGTTTTTTTATTTTTTAACTGTTTTGAGAATTAGCAAGTTGATTGGATTCATGGAGAAATCTTTAATGTTTTTTTGGGTAAAACGAATGGCTTGATCGTAGAACAACGGGACAATTGGAAACTTACTCATTGATAAACTATCCATGGTTTGGTAGAGCACTACTCTTTTTTTAGGGTCTTCAATACTCAAAGCTTTTTCGTATAAACGATCAAATTCTGTATTCTTAAAGTGTGTATAATTGGGACCAGAAGGGGATAGGTTGGGAGCGTAAAATAAGGAAAGATAATTCTCTGCATCTGGGTAATCAGCAATCCAACTCGCTCTAAAAAGTTCTAGTTTACCTGAAGATTTTGCCTGCCTCAAGGTTGCTGTTGGCAACACATCAATGTTAACTTTGATTCCAATTTTTTCAAGCTCACGTTGCAGAAATTCACAGATATCTAAATAATTGGCATCTGTTGCTAGGGAGAGGGTAGGACTTACTTCTGAGGACTCTTTAAATGTATTCACTAGTTCTCTTGCCCGGTCTGGTTTATAATCAAAAGGAATTTTTGACGTTCCAGGGAGTCCTTTGGGTATAAATCCTTTTTTGGCAGGATAACCGATATTGTTTCTTAGGTAAGCAACCATCATTTCACGATCAAAACCTATATTTATGGCCTCTCGAATTAGTGGAGATCGAACCACAGGGGATTCTGCATCTAAATAAAATCCGATATACTCCGTATTTAAATACGCTCCTTTTTGCATTGCTATTTTTCCTTTGTACTTAGGTTGAAGATCTCCTTCAGTTGTTAAGAGTTCATCTTTATAAGAGCTGTCTAAGGAATTGATGAAGTCTAATTTCCCTTGAACAAAAAGCATAAATTCACTTTGGATATCCGCAATAAATTGAATGGCTACGGCCTCCAAATAGGGGAGTCGATTTCCAGTTGCGTCAAATTCAAAGTAGTGATTATTTTTTCGCAAGACCAATTTTACATTTTCTTCCCAACGTTTAAAGTAAAATGGGCCAGTTCCAATAGGGTGGTTTCTAAAGGCTTCACCGTAGAACTCAATTACTTCATGAGGGACAACAGCACAATAGCGCATGGAAAGTAGTCCAAGAAATGCAGGGAATGGTTTTTTGAGTGTTATTTCAAAAGTGGAATCGTCAATGGCTGAATACTGTGAAACATTTTGAAGCACCCAACTTCCTGGAGAGGCTACTTTGGGATCCGTTAGTCGATTAAAGCTATATACAAAATCTTGAGCGACAACCTTTCTTTTGTTCGGTTCATTAAAGTGGGGGGAAGGATGAAAAAAAACATCGTCACGAAGCGTGAAAGTGTAGGTTAGTCCGTCATTGCTCATTTTCCATGTTTTAGCAATTTCTGGTTGAACCGCTAAGTTGTTATCCAATTGTACAAGACCATTAAAAAGTTGGTTAATAGCCCAGATGTTCTGAGGATTTCTTGCAAAAGCGGGATCTAAAGAGGTGATGTTTCGATATTCATTGTATCGAAAAACACTTCCTGTGGGTTGTGTTGAATTATTGGAATCACAAGCTAAAGTCACTAATAGAAAACATAGAAGTGAAACTATTCGAGACGTGATTGGTTTTCCGTTTGGACACATTGTTATAGAGTTGGTATATTTGTCCTCAAAAATAATAAGAATATAACAGTTTAGTGAAATTGAATCAAGATACCTTTGACTTACAAACTCAAAAAGCACGTGTAGCTTTCCATACCTTGGGGTGTAAACTGAATTTTTCAGAAACTGCTACCATAGCCCGTGATTTTGATCAACGTATATACGATCGCGTTTCTTTTGAAGAGGTGGCTGATGTTTATGTAATCAATACGTGTTCAGTCACGGAAAATGCTGATAAGCGTTTTAAAACCTTAGTCAAAAAAGCACTCAGACAAAATCCAGAAGGATTTATTGCTGCAATTGGCTGTTATGCACAACTTCAGCCAGAAGCTTTAGCGGATATAAATGGTGTTGATTTGGTCTTGGGTGCAAAAGAAAAATTTCAATTACCCAATTATATTGCTGATATCACAAAAAAAGAAAGAGGTGAGGTTCATGCATGTGAAATTGAAGAAACTAATTTCTATAAAAGTAGCTACTCTTTGGGTGATAGGACTCGCGCATTTCTTAAGGTGCAAGATGGCTGTGACTATAAATGTAGTTATTGTACCATACCCCAAGCGCGTGGAATTTCAAGAAGTGATCAGCTAAATCAGGTGCTTGAAAATGCGAGAATTATTGCTTCCAAGGGTATTAAAGAAATCGTTTTAACAGGCGTGAATATTGGAGATTATGGAAAAGGTGAGTTTGGTAATAAAAAACACGACCATACCTTTTTAGATTTAATTGAAGCTTTAGATGCAATCCCTTCCATTGCTCGAATTCGAATTTCTTCGATTGAGCCCAATTTGTTGAATGATGAAATCATTGATTTTGTGGCTAACAGCAAACGATTTGTACCTCATTTTCATATTCCACTTCAAAGTGGTAGTGATCATATATTAAAGCGGATGCGGAGGCGCTACTTGACACCCCTTTATAAAGAACGAATCAAAAGAATTAAGACCTTGATGCCTCATGCATGTATTGGAGTCGACGTTATTGTTGGTTTTCCTGGAGAAACTGATGAGGATTTTTTGGCGAGTTATCGTTTTTTATCTGAATTAGATATCTCTTACCTTCATGTTTTCACCTACTCAGAGCGACCCAATACAGAGGCAGCCACGTTTGAGGAGGTAGTTCCTATGCAAGTAAGAAATAAAAGGAGTAAACTGTTAAGGGGCTTGTCGGCAAAGAAAAAGCATCATTTTTATGAATCACAGCTTGGGGCTAATCAAGATGTTTTGTTTGAATCCGAAAACAAGGAAGGTTATATTCAAGGATTTACCTCAAATTATGTCAAGGTAAGAGCACCATGGAATCCAGAATTAAGCAATTGCATCAAAGGAATTTCGTTGGATCATATTGATCCTGACGGTTTTGTTCGCTTTAAAGAAAAAGTTTAAATTTGAATTCCAACTGGAAGAAACTTTTTGTAAGATCTGTTTCTTCGAACAAAGCTTGCAATTGTTGGGGAGGTTGGTACAACTCTAAGTTCTTTTTCAGCAATAAACTCAAACACAATTTTAATGAATTTTTCCTCGAAATCGGTGTCTTCAATTTCTTCGGGAATTGATATTTTAGTTAGAAAAATTTTACGTTCTTGTTCTGCGTATTCAATGCGAGCAAGATGATTACCAATTTTAGCTTCAAATTGTCTGAGGAATTCATTGTTTTCCAAAACGATTTGTTCCATATGTTTAGGGTTTAATTTAGTATCCAAAAAATAAACGTTAGTATGGCTCAACTAAGCTTGAGCAGATTGCAAAAATACGAATAAAATAGTTTACAGGCAAAAGTCATTTTTAACGATGGAAACGAAACATATATATTTAATGCCAGGTATGGCGGCAAGCCCTCGGATTTTTGAATTTATAACACTACCGGAACCTTTTGAAATTCATCTACTCAGTTGGATTTCACCCAAGAAGAAAGAAGCGTTATCCGATTATGCTAAAAGAATGTGTGAACGTATTGAACATTCTAATCCTATTCTACTTGGGGTTTCCTTTGGAGGGGTTTTAGTTCAGGAAATGGCGCAGCATCTTGATAATGCACTGTTGATTATCGTTTCTAGCATAAAATCCAATGATGAACTACCTGCTCCAATGAAGCTTGCACAACGTTCTAATATTCATAAACTACTTCCCACTCAATGGATTGAAAATTTTGAAACCTTGGCCTTGTTTGCTTTTGGTGAAGGAATAAAAAAACGCGTGGCACTCTACAAACGCTATCTTTCCGAACGTGATCCCGAATATTTAAGTTGGTCTATTGATGCATTGGTTCATTGGAATCAAAAAACTCCTCCTTCAAATATTATTCATATTCATGGAAAGCGTGATACCGTATTTCCAACAAAAAATCTATTAGATCCTGTTATTTTAATTGATGGAGGTCATGCGATGATCATCAACAAATCCCATTGGTTCAATAAAAATTTAGCTCGATTAATATTAGAAAATACTTTAATAAATTCATAAATTGCTTAAAAACCTGGATTTTATAATGAAAAAATACATTCTACTTTTAGTTGGCTTCATACTTATTACTACCCTTGGGGCGGCTACCATGATCAATACGAAAGAAGTGGCGACTGTTTCTTCTCATGATGAAAGAGATGTCCATAAAGTTTACGCACTTGAACTTCCAGATTCTATCTATTTTGCGGGGGAACGAGTTCCTTTGGAGGTTTTGGATGTCCGAGAACGCTTGGATCGTGAATTATTGGTTAATACGTATTGGCAGTCCAACATGATGCTTCTTTTAAAACGTGCAAACAGATATTTTCCAGAGATTGAAAGAATTTTAATCGAAGAAGGCGTGCCCGAAGACTTTAAATATTTGGCTGTTATTGAAAGTGGTTTGGAAAATGGTATTTCTCCCGCCGGGGCAAAAGGATTCTGGCAATTGATGCGACCCACTGCGAAAGAATATGGACTAGAAGTTAATTCAAATGTTGATGAACGTTATCATCTAGAACTATCAACACGAGTGGCCTGCGCATATTTGAAAAAGGCAAAAAAACGCTTTGGATCTTGGACAAGTGCAGCAGCTTCCTACAATAGAGGGATGTATGGTGTTCACAGCCTAATGAAAAAGCAGCAAGTAGATAATTATTATGATTTGTTGTTAGGAAAAGAAACTAGTCGCTACGTTTTTCGAATTTTGGCTGTAAAAGAAATTATGACACGACCCAAAGACTTTGGTTTTGTTTTTGAAACTGACGATTTATACGCAGAAGTTCCCATCAAAAAAATGGAGTTGGATACCGCAATTACTAACGTTGCTCATTTTTCAAAACAATTTGGAATTAATTATAAGCTTTTAAAAATATATAATCCTTGGTTATTGGAAAATCACTTAAACAACAAGTCACGCAAAAAATATGAAATTATCATCCCTGAAAGAGGGTGATTAAATCTTTTTCATTTGTTGTTGCATCATCTTTATTTGATCGCTAAGCATTCCTTGACTATCCAATTTTTTAGCCTCACTTAAAAGGCTTTGTGCTTCTCTTTTTCGACGTTTTTGCATCATTATTCCTGCTAAACTCATTTTAGCCATCGCTAGATCATGATTCATCGAAAGTCCAAGTTGGAGTGCTTTTTTAAAATACTTTTCAGCTAAGGTTAAGTTTTTTTGTGATTGGATAATTCCATGAAGATAGTTGTAATACCCTTGTTGCTTTTTGACCAAACTGGCTTCAGGGTTTTTAATTCTGGTAAGCCATTTTTCAGTTCCCTCAAAATCTTGTTTACGCAATCGGAGGAAGGCTAAAAAGATGATTTCATTTTTAAAATACAGCAGTACAAACATTCCAGTGAGGAGCAGCATAAAAATTCCATTGCCAATGTAATTATCAATGAATTGGTAAATAGCATAAGCAAACAATAGAAATGCAAATACTAATTTTATAAATTTTGGAAACATGTTAAAAAATTTAAACAAAACTAATAAAAAATCACGTTTCAAATCTTCTTAATTAGGTTTGTCAAAGTGAAAACTTGTTGTATATTTGCCCGAATTTAAGAAAACAAACTAATTTGTTTTTGCTTCTAACGTATTATGAAAAGAACATTTCAACCTTCGAAAAGAAAAAGAAGAAACAAACACGGATTTCGTGAAAGAATGGCTACCGAAAATGGTAGAAAAGTAATTGCCAGTCGTAGAGCGAAAGGTAGAAAGAAAGTTACGGTATCTTCAGAACCACGTCACAAAAAATGATATTTTATTTATCAACAAATTAGGTGTTACTTTATTCTAAGTAACACCTTTTTTTTTATATTGAATTCAATTATTACTATTACGATTATCCATGCCAAAAGCAACCGACATTAAAAGTATCCTCGTTATAGGGTCAGGGCCCATTATCATTGGTCAAGCGTGTGAGTTTGACTACTCGGGAACCCAAGCATTACGCTCCCTTCGTGAAGATGGAATCAAGACGATATTGATCAATTCCAATCCAGCTACGATCATGACAGACCCTACTATGGCTGATCATGTTTTTTTGAAGCCCTTGACAACCAAGTCGATTATTGAAATATTAAAAATACATCAAGTGGACGCTGTACTTCCAACCATGGGGGGGCAGACAGCTTTAAATTTATGTATTGAAGCCAATGATAAGGGGATTTGGAAAGATTTTGGAGTTGAGATTATTGGGGTGGACATCGATGCGATTGAAATTACAGAAGATCGTGATAAATTCAAAAAACTCCTTAAAAAAATTGATATTCCTGTTGCCCCAGCAGAAACGGCTAACTCCTTTTTAAAAGGAAAAGAAATTGCTCAAAAATTTGGATTCCCATTAGTAATTCGACCATCTTTTACCTTAGGTGGAACGGGGGCTTCTTTTGTTCACAAAGAAGAAGATTTTCAAGAATTATTGACAAGAGGTTTAGAAGCATCACCCATTCACGAAGTACTTATCGATAAAGCTTTATTAGGCTGGAAGGAGTATGAATTGGAATTACTTCGGGATAAAAATGACAATGTTGTTATTATTTGTACGATAGAAAATATGGATCCAATGGGGATTCATACAGGAGATTCTATAACTGTTGCTCCGGCAATGACACTTTCTGATACTGCTTTTCAACGTATGCGGGACATGGCCATCCACATGATGCGTAGTATTGGAGATTTTGCTGGAGGATGTAACGTTCAGTTTGCAGTTAGCCCCGATGAAAAGGAAGATATCATTGCCATTGAAATCAACCCCCGTGTTTCTCGATCTTCAGCATTAGCCTCTAAAGCTACGGGTTACCCTATCGCTAAAATTGCAGCAAAATTGGCTATTGGATATACGCTTGATGAATTGGATAATCAAATAACAAAATCCACGTCTGCTTTATTTGAACCCACTTTAGATTACGTTATTGTTAAAATACCACGTTGGAACTTTGATAAATTTGAAGGTTCAGATCGAGTTTTGGGGCTACAAATGAAATCAGTTGGCGAAGTCATGGGAATTGGTCGATCTTTTCAAGAAGCGTTGCACAAAGCAACACAGTCTTTGGAAATAAAACGAAATGGATTGGGTGCCGATGGAAAAGGTCTTCGTGATTATGATCAAATCATCAAAAAACTAACCTATGCTAGTTGGGATCGTGTTTTTGTTATCTATGATGCTATTCAAATCGGAATTCCTTTAAAGCGGATTCATGATATTACAAAAATAGATATGTGGTTTCTAAAGCAATATGAAGAATTATTTGCTTTGGAAAAAGAAATCTCCAACTATTCTATTGATAGCATTACAAAGCCATTAATGTTAGAAGCAAAACAAAAAGGTTTTGCTGATCGCCAAATTGCGCATATGTTACGCTGTCTGGAAAGTGAAGTACATAAAAAACGAAATGAGATTGGTGTTCAACGTGTTTATAAATTAGTTGATACTTGTGCTGCTGAATTTGCTGCACAAACCCCTTATTATTATTCTACCTTTGAGGAACAACACCAAGTAAAAGGAGGGACCCCTTTTAGTGAAAATGAAAGTGAGGTTAGTGATCGTAAAAAAATTATCGTTCTTGGATCTGGTCCCAATCGAATAGGTCAAGGAATTGAGTTTGATTATTGCTGTGTCCATGGTGTACTGGCTTCCAGTGAGTGTGACTACGAGACCATTATGATCAATTGTAATCCAGAAACGGTTTCTACTGATTTTGATATAGCAGATAAACTTTATTTTGAACCTGTTTTTTGGGAGCACATCTATGATATCATTGCCATGGAAAAACCCGAAGGGGTAATTGTTCAATTAGGAGGACAAACGGCCTTGAAATTAGCTGAAAAGTTAGACCGCTATGGCGTTAAGATTATTGGAACAAGTTACCAATCACTTGATTTGGCAGAAGATCGTGGAAGTTTTTCTACCCTTTTAAAAAACAACAATATTCCTTATCCAGAATTTGGTGTTGCTGAAACCGCTGACCAGGCTCTTGAGATTGCCAACGTATTGGACTTCCCTATTCTTGTCCGTCCCTCTTATGTTCTTGGTGGTCAGGGAATGAAAATTGTCATCAATAAACAAGAATTGGAAGCTCATGTGGTTGATTTATTACAAAAAATTCCTAATAATAAACTATTGCTTGACCATTACTTAGACGGTGCTATTGAAGCGGAAGCTGATGCAATTTGTGATGGTGAAAATGTCTATATCATTGGAATCATGGAGCATATTGAGCCTTGTGGTATTCATTCTGGAGACTCAAATGCCACTTTGCCTGTCTTTAATATTGGTGAATTTGTGTTGCAACAAATAAAAGATCATACGCATAAAATTGCTCTTGCGCTTAATACGGTTGGACTGATTAATATCCAATATGCAGTAAAAGATGATAAAGTTTATGTCATTGAAGCCAATCCGAGAGCTTCAAGAACAGTACCTTTTATTGCTAAAGCCTATGGAGAACCTTACGTGAATTATGCAACAAAAGTAATGCTAGGTAAGAAAAAAGTTACAGATTTTAATTTCAAACCAGAACTAAAAGGTTACGCCATCAAACAACCTGTATTTTCATTTAATAAATTCCCGAATGTAAATAAACAGTTAGGACCAGAAATGAAGAGTACAGGAGAGAGCATCTTGTTTATTGATAGTCTTAAAGAAGATGAATTCTATAATTTATATGCAAGACGTAAGATGTATTTGACCAAGTAACATTATTTAGTTAATTTTACTTTTTTTAATAAAGGTTTATGGAGGAAAGATTTTCAAGGGTTGAATTGGTACAGGTTGTTTCACTTGTTGTTCTTGCTCTCATTACAAGGTTGTTACCACATCCACCAAATTTTGCTCCAATCACAAGTATTGCTTTGTTCTCTGGGGTTTATTTTTCAAATAAACGCTTGGCAATTGTCCTTCCTATCGTTTGCATGATAGTAACCGATTTCTACTTGGGTTTCCATAGTCTTTTACCAGTGGTCTATTTTTCTTTTCTTTTAATTTCTATACTTGGAATTTATATGAAAAAAATTGGAGTTGGAAGTATACTACTGTCTTCAACACTTTTTTTTATCATCACTAATTTTGGAGTATGGCTTGTGGGCTATCCTCTGACCCTTGAAGGTTTCCTTACCTGCTACACTTTAGCCATTCCATTTTTTGTTAATGCTTTGCTCGGGGACTTTTTCTACAGTACGGTTTTCTTATTTTCCTTAAAGAAATTTAGAGAGAGTCGTTTAGGTTATCTTTAATTGCTTAATTTTATAGTGAATTTAGAGGTTCTTTTAGTTAAGATTAATAGGGAATTTGGTGCGATTCCAAAACTGTTCCCGCAACTGTAAGCTTCATCCTAAACTCAGGATACTTTTTAGTTTTTCTTCACCACTGACTTTTTTAAGTTGGGAAGGTTTTTAAAAAGATGTAAGTCAGGAGACCTGCCTTTATATTTTCATAATCAACGCTCCGGGATAGAGTATGATTATACAACTTATTAATAGTATCTTTTATGTTATTTAACAAAAACCTTTATGGTTTTCTGTTGCTTTCCTCTGTGATGTGGAGTCAACAAGAAAACACCACCCTTTCTTCTCAAGATTCACTTCAAATCACTCGCCCGAGTATCCAATTGGAGGAAGTCGTCTTGGTCGATTCTCGATTTCCTTTGAAAAGCTCAAAATCTGGAAAACCAATCATTAAAATTAACCGTAAAGAAATTGAACAGTTTCAAGGCGAAGAGCTCTCTACTCTTATTAGAAATTATTCTGGAATTAATGTTTTAGGAAGTCGGACGTATCCGGGACAGAATAAAACTCTTTCGATACGTGGCGGACGAAATCGACAAGTATTGGTGATGATTGACGGAGTTCGTGTGTCAGATCCAGCCCGTATTGATAATGATTTTGAACTTACTTTTTTAAATCTTCAAAACATTGAGTCTATTGAAATTCAAAAAGGAGCAGCAAGTACACTTTATGGAAGTTCAGCAGCTACTGGAGTCATCAATATTGTGACCAAAAAAACAGCGCAAGAAGCACAATTAGCACTACAGAGTAGTCTTGGTACAGCTCGTTCACAAGAAGAGGAAACAGCTTTAAGTAGTTTTAGAAATACTGCTTTTTATAGTAACACTTTTGGAAAATTAGGAGTAAAATTTAATGCCTCCCATTTTTATACTGATGGAATGAGTGCAGTAACAGGAGAAGAAAAGGATCCTTTTATGCGGTATTCTTTGGGAACACGAATCAATAATGATCCAAACGCTAATTTTAATTGGGCACTTGGCTTTGATAAAGCGTTTATTCGCTCAGACTATGATAACACTTTCCCCATAGAGGACGCTTCCTTTTCCTACACTAAATCATTGAATCGCGTCCAATTCACCCCTAATTTTAATTATAAAAATGGAGGAATTTCATTGCTGTTTGGATATCAAAACACAGACCGTGAATTTGAAAGCGATTTCCCTTTTACAACCGCAAGTGAAAACATCAATATTGATCTTTTTAACAAATTTGTTTTTAAAGGCAAGTTATATACTGTTTTCGGTCTTCAGTATCAAAGCAATTATACTGACGCTGAAGGTGCTAAAAAAACCAATCAAAAGGATGTGTATGCCAACTTAGTGTACAATTTTTCGGAGGCCTTTCGGATCAATTCAGGAGTGCGTTTAAACACCCATAGTGCTTATGGTAACCATCTAACTTATAGTATCAATCCGTCCTATACATTTGAACTTAAAGAAGCTTCAACTTTTAAAATACTCTCGGCATTGAGTACCGCCTATATCGCACCAAGCCTTTTTCAACTGTACGATCCTTTTTCTGGAAACGAAACCTTGAAACCAGAAGAAAATCAATCCTTTGAAGTAGGGTTGAATTATAATACACCTCTTTTTGGTACAACAATGATGTTTTTTAATAGGGTAGAAAGTCCATCTTTGATTTATGATTTGGTGAGTTTTCGTTATGCAAATGCGACTGATGAAGCGCTTTATCGTGGTATTGAATTGGATTTTCGTTTTGATTTAAAACAAAATACAACGTTCAATATTAATTATACATTTACTGAAACTCAAGACGGTGATTTACGCTATTTGCCCAAACATGCCTTGAATGGAAGTATTAATTATAGATTGAATAAAAAAGCTTCGATGCTCTTAAATATTCAACATATTGGTAACCGCTTTGCCTTGGATAATTTAACCGTTTTAAAAGCATATACCCTTTTAGACTTGAGATTTAATTATCAATTTAAAAATCCACAGTGGAGTTCATTTATTGCTGCAACAAACCTCTTTAACCAAAAGTATATTGAAATCGAAGGATTTTCAACGCGTGGGAGAAATGTTATGACAGGTATTTCCTATAAACTAAACTAGAAATTATTAGCTCCAAGTTATCTGATAAACTCCGTGTGCATATTCTGTTCACGGAGCATTTCAGGATCTTTAATCAATAAAGCTCTTGACATTTTAATGGAGGGGATACTTCTTCTTGCCCGTCCAGAAATTCGGTTGAGTGCTGTTTCGAGATAAGGTTCGTTTTCGTCTCCTAGCACTCCCATATTTAAAAGATCTTCGTCTTGTGCAACATCAGGGGTCAATCCGTTCGAATAGTCAGCAAAGCCAGCACTATTGGCCACTTTTAAAACAATGGGTTGCATGGCGTATTTGTGATTAGGATTTTTGGTTCCATCATTGTCGATATAATCATATAAGGTAACTGACCCTACATTCTTTCCTACAGTAGTTTCTCCGATATGAATAACATCAATATGACTATCAAGCCCATTAATCAACAGTTCACTAGCCGAAGCGCTTGAATCAGTTGTTAATACAGTGACACGACTCAAGTTTAATGAATTGATTTGAGCACCATTGGACATTTCATCTACAAATAGGTCAACCAAACGTTCAGGGCCATTTTCATTCCAATAGTCCATAAGTTTTTCATTCCAGACCTGTTGTGAAAAAACATCATCTTTAAACTGTCCTGTGATCATACAAGCCAAATAGGTACAGTTAGAAATTGCTCCCCCTCGATTATAACGAAGATCAAGAATTAAATCTGAAATTCCATCGGCTTTGAAGCGTCCAAAAACAGCGTTAAGGGCATCATTGTTTTCATCACTTCCTACAAATTGATTATACATTAAGTAGCCAACTTTAGTACCTCCCAAATCAAATACTTTCTCAATCAAAATTGGATTCTTATAAAAATTTTCAACTTTTGTTAACGGGACACTTACTCCATTACTTAGAGGGATACCATTTTCTAGAGTGGCGAGGTTTAACGTATAGTCCAAAGCATCACTATAGAGTAAATCACGATAGTTGGAGGTCGTCAATTCGACACCGTTAACCGCATTAAAAATATCCCCTCGCTTAATATTTTTTGTCGAAGCATCCGAATTAGGTAAAATATATTTTACAATACCGATGACACGCGGATCACCATCAGCGATTAAACTTAGGGAAAATTCAACACCATTAGAAGCAGAAATACCTTGAAGGGAGTTTTCTAAAACCTCATAATCTGATTCTATCCAACTAAAACGATCTTCGGGCGACTTAAGGGATTCAAAAAAAGCATCAGGGTCAGAATTTTCGCTAATAAATTGGGTATAAGCCTCCGTATCTTCACCTTTGGAATCCGCTAAATCACTAACACTAGACTGCCAATAGTAGTAATAGTTTAGTCCCTTCCATACAAAATCACTAATCTCAAGATTCCCGTCTAAGTTGGTTACTGTGTCATTTACATCCTTTTTAGAACAGGCCGTAATCAGGCTTAAACTTGCTACTATAGTGACGTATATAAATACATTAACTGTTTTGAGTGTTTTTATCCCTAAAAAAAAGCGCTTCTTCATATGGCTTGGTTGTTTTATATATTTGTAAAAGTATAAAAATGATTGCTACGATTTCTTTAATTAACATTTTGATAGTAACAAAATTGATGTTGGTTCGTCAAGTTAATGAAGAACAAAATTATGCTCTTGACCGTTGAAAATAAATTTTTAGATGAAATTTTATCCTTTAAGGATAAAATGTTTAGAATCGCTAAGCGATTATTGGTTTCTTCTGAGGAAGCAGAAGACGCCACGCAAGAGGTTATGGTGAAACTTTGGCAAATGCCAAACGATAAATTAATGGAGTTTAGAAGTCTCGAGGCCTACTCCATGACAATGATCAGAAATTTTTGTTTGGATCGCTTACGCTCAAAACAGGCTGCAAGAACTTCCTTGGATGATAGTCTAATGCATGTTGTCAAAGCAGATAATTTGAATAACACCATCGAGGCAAGAGATGAAATGAGTTGGGTTGTTAAAATTATTGATCAATTACCAGAACAAGAAAGAATAATTATACAGCTCCGTGATATTGAACAGTATGAGTTTGACAAAATTTCGGAGATTATGGGTTTACCAGAAGGGACTGTTCGTGTTTATTTATCTCGGGCAAGAAAAAAAATTAGAACTACATTTTTGAATATTAACAATCATGGACACTAAAAAAATAAAAATCTTATTAGAGCGCTATTTTGAGGGAAATTCCTCCCTAGCCGAGGAACAACTGCTCCGTAATTATTTTTTGACCACAAAAAATATTCCTAGTGCATTAGAAAAATATCGTGTACTTTTTGCGTACTACCAAAAGGCTCAACATGATAAATTTCCAAATAAAAAATCAAAAAAGCCATTGCTCTTTAGCTTTGCGGCAGTTGCGGCAAGCATTGCTTTTATTGTGTATTTTTCTTTGCCTATAAATAACACCACAACGCCTCTTAGCGTTACAGATCAAGAGGAAGCAATGGCTGTTTATCAAGAGTTTAAATCGAATTTATTAATCGTTTCCAATCGTTATAATGAAGGTGTACAGAAAATTGCCTATCTCGATTATTGGAATCAAACCACCAAAAAATTAATTAAATAAAAAATCTATGAAAAAAATAATCCTAATAACCCTTGTTGCTTTATTTAGCCATTTGGGTGTCGCACAAAGTATTTTTGATCGATATGCCAACAGTAGTGAGGTTAGCTATTTCTCTATCAGTCCTAAAATGTTTCAAATGTTGGGGCAAATGAGTATTAATGTCGATGACCCAGAAGCAGAGGAATTTTTTACGATGGTAAAAAGTATCAATAATTTTAAAGTCTTAATTTCTACAGAAGCCAAAATAAGCGGTGAAATGAAAACGTGGATTGAATCTCACATTAAAAAAGAAAAGCTTGAAACTTTGATGACTTTTAATGATGAAAATGCCCAAAACATCGCATTTTACGTTAAAGAAGGAAGCTCAGAAAATAGGGTTTCACAATTATTGATGTTTTCCAAAGACATGAATTCGAGCAGTAATAAAGAAGAGAATCTTAAAGTCAATGGGAAGTCTTTAGAGTCTGTTCTCCTTTTATTAGAAGGGGACATTGACTTGAATCAAATTTCTAAACTTACCGATAAAATGGATCTCCCCGGAGGAGAGCAACTGAAAAAAGCCAGCAAAAAAAAGTCCCTATAACTTATGAAAAAGTCAATTTTTACCTCTATACTGTGTTGCTTAATACTTCTTTTAGGAGCGTGTAGTTCACAACCGAGTCTTCAAAAGTATTTTATTGAAAAAATGGAAGATCCTGCTTTTTTAGTAGTGAATCTCCCTATAAATCTTCAGGAATTGTTTTCTGAAGAACTTAACCAAGAAGAAACAGCAATCCTTCAAAGCATCAATAAATTAAACCTTTTATTTTTCAATACTAAAGGAAAGGATGCCGAACGCTATCAAACTGAAATTGGTCAATTATCCCAAATTCTTGAAGGGGATCATTTTGAGGAATTAATTTCTTTCCGTGCTTTTGAAAGTAATGGAAGTGTACTTTTTGAAGGCAGTTCATCAGATATTGATGAAGGAATTATTTGGTTACAAAGTCCCAAATTCGGTTTTGGTATAATCCGGATATTAGGTAATAAAATGAACCCCCTAGCTTTAATGACCTTAATCAAAAAAATAGATAAGGAAAAACTGACTACAAAAGGAGCTGAACAACTAGCTCCTTTTATGGATACGCTTAAGGGGTTAAAAGAAGAAGCTGAAAAAGAAGTCTAATAAATTAGCTTAAATCCCCGTATAATTAAACGGGGAAATATCTTTCAATTCTTTTTTTATACTAGGGTTAACGTCTAGTGTATCAATAAATTTAACGAGGGCATTTTTATCAATAACATGATTGGTACGTGTTAATTCTTTCAATGCTTCGTAGGGGTTTGGATAGCCTTCTCTCCTTAAAATAGTTTGGATGGCTTCTGCAACTACGGCCCAGTTATTCTCTAAGTCCTCCTTTATTTTATCCTCGTTAATTAGTAATTTACTTAAGCCTTTTAATGTCGATTTGAATCCAATAATAGTATGGCCAAAAGGGACTCCAATATTTCGAAGTACCGTACTATCTGTCAAATCACGTTGAAGCCTTGAAACAGGAAGTTTGGAGGAGAAAAATTCAAATAGCGCATTTGCAATTCCCATATTTCCTTCTGAATTTTCAAAATCAATGGGGTTAACTTTATGCGGCATCGCTGAGGAGCCTACTTCATTAGCACTAATTTGTTGTTTGAAATAGTCCATTGCAATATATTGCCATAAGTCCCGATTGAGGTCAATAAATACCGTATTGATCCGTTTCATTGCATCACAAAGGGCTGCAAAATTATCATAATGTTCAATTTGTGTGGTAGGAAAGGAATACGACAAGCCCAATTTTTGTTCAACAAACGCAGTTCCAAAGTCTTTCCAATTGATTTCGGGATAGGCAATGGTATGTGCATTAAAATTCCCGGTTGCTCCGGCGAACTTTGCAGCATGGGGAATTTGAAGTAATTGTTCTTTTTGAACGCTTATTCTTTTTATAAATACTGCTAATTCTTTTCCAAGTCGTGTTGGAGAGGCTGGTTGACCATGGGTTCGAGCCAGCATAGGTACGTGATTGTATTTGGAAGCAAGATCTTCCAGTTGTTCCAAAAGATTGTCCAGTTCAGGAAGATATACCGTTTCTAAGGCTTCTTTGATGGATAGGGGAATCGCTGTATTGTTGATGTCTTGTGAGGTAAGGCCAAAATGTATAAACTCCTTATATTGTTGTAATTCTAGTTTATCAAATTCTTTTTTGATAAAATATTCAACGGCTTTTACATCATGGTTAGTCGTACTCTCAATCTCTTTAATGGCAATGGCATCATCTGTGGTGAAATGTTTATAAATACTCCGTAAGTCTTCAAACATGGAAGCGTTAAAGTCTTTTAATTGCGGAAGAGGTAATTCACAGAGTGCAATAAAATATTCTATTTCAACCAAAATTCGATATCGAATAAGGGCTTCTTCAGAAAAGAAATTGGAAAGTGATTTTGTTTTTAAACGATAGCGTCCGTCAATAGGGGAAATGGCATTCAACGCAGTGAGTAGCATGCTTATAATAAATTAGATGTTGTAAAGATACGATGAAAGAATAGAATTGATAAAATCATTCTTTAAAAACCCGCTTTATGGAAACAATCATTCCTGGTTTTTTTACAAATTCATCATTTTCAATAGCTTCTTTTAAGGTAGCCTTGATCCAAGGTCGTGTGTTTTTCAAAAGCGATATTGTCTTAATTGCAAAACTAAAAGTAGCTGTTTTTGCGGGTGCAATCACCCAGTCAAAGGCAATGTCTAGTATGCTATCAATTTGTATGGTATTAAGTTTTTTAAAGGCGGTTTCATCTAGGACATAGTAATATAAAATTTTACTCAGCGGCCTTTGCATGCTCGAATGGTTGATTTTCGGAAGTTGCTCCAAAAAATAATCAAATCGAGATCTTAATAGTATAATGTTTTCAAGTAAAAGCTGTTCCAGTATCCAGCTCGATACAATATGGATTCGTTGTGCCCTACTGTCAAGAGCTAAATTAAAAAGGTGGTCAAAATGATTGGGATGATTTTTTATTATGGAAGCTCCCTTTTGACGGTCAGCAAGGGAGGCAGTTAATTTGGAGAGTTGGTTTTCTAGTGAATTCACGTTTACAATTGGAGAACCCGATATTCGTCATAACACTCACTCATAGCTTCCAAAATTTGAAGATCATTGGCTCCTTTGATGAAGGCATCCGAATAGTTACAGTTTCTTAAAATTTCGTCAATATCAACTTTTTTGATGTTGAGTAGTTGTTTGAGTACTTCTCGATCAAATTTTGAAGCCAATAGGTTTTTAATTTCATCGTTTTCTCTCATTTTTTTGAGTTTTCGCATCTGTACGGGATTTTTACCAAATAAATTGTGTAAAAAATCAGCAGGGTTGAACAGTGCACCCAAGGCTTTGTTGATTGCTCCTTTATTTCGATTTCCCGCTTCATATCCAATGTTAGGGAGTCCAGAAATACTATACCGTGCCGCCGTGTTAATCGGTACATTTTTAGCGTCAACATCTAGATAACCAGTTAGTTGGTACGGACGAATAATGATTTCTTCCAACGCAAAAGCCAATTCGGTCATGCTAAATTTCGTATTTCCAAATTTGATCATATCGTTGGTAATTCCAATTTTAAAGGGTTTATAACCTAAATAGGAAAAATAGAGGGTATCGTTAGCAGCAGCTTGAATTTCGAAGTTTCCTTTCTTATCAGTAATAACTCCGACAACACGGTTAAGGTTTACCACATGGACACTTTGCATGGGTAAGCCTGTAGTTTCATTCTCAACGGTTCCATTAAAGGAAATAGGTGTTTGCTGAGACTGCAACAAGATAAGCTTGAAAAAAAACAATAAAAGGAGTGACTTCCGCATTTTTTTTATAAAAATAGCAAATTAATGGAGGTTTCAAATAAGAATGATGTTAATCTCCTTTTTTTTGGTTACTTGTTTAAAAAAAGGAGTAACTTTTTAAAAGCTCTTGCCCGATGACTGATTTTGTTTTTTTCTGCCAAGGAAAATTCAGCAAAGCTTTGCTCGTATCCAGTGGGTCTAAAAATAGGGTCATATCCAAACCCTGAAGTTCCTTTTTTTTTGTGGAGGATTTCACCGTTCACAGTCCCTTCAAATTCTTTTTCTACACCATCAAATGTCAATGCAATTACGGTTCTAAATTGAGCAGACCTATCTTCTTTATTTCTCAGTTCCACTAACAATTTTTCCATATTCTTTTCCGCATTTTTTTCTTCTCCTGCATAGCGTGCTGAATACACCCCAGGCGCCCCTGACAAACTGGGTACTTCCAAGCCACTATCATCTGCAAAACAATCCAAGCCAAAGTTCTTTTTAACAAAGTGGGCTTTGATCCAAGCATTCTCTTCTAGGGTTGTCCCATATTCTTCGATAGGATCGTTACATCCTATATCTGTTAGACTTACCAATTCGATGAAGTTTGGTAATAGGGGTTTAATTTCTTCAAGTTTATTTAAATTGTGAGTAGCAAAAACGAGCTTCATATTAGTTGTTATGATAAGGGTGGTTATTTAAAATGGTAAAGGCACGATAAAGTTGTTCACAAAAGAAAAGTCGAATCATTTGATGCGAAAAAGTCATTTTTGAAAGGGAAAGTTTTTCTTTATAACGATTTTTTAAGTCTTCAGAAAAGCCAAAAGCACCTCCAACTACAAAAACCAAGCGCTGTTTTCCCATGACAAGATTTTTCTCCATTTTTTTGGCAAAGGTATTTGAATTGAATTCTTTACCCAATTCATCTAAGAGGATTACATGATCTCCATTTTTAATTCTCTGTTCAATCAACTTAGCTTCTTCCACTCTTTTTTGAGCAGGAGCATTTATTTTCTTGATTTTATTTTCAGGGATGTTTTCAATATTAAATTTAACATAGTGATTGATCCTTTTTGTATACATATCCATTAGATCAACAAACATTTTTTGGTCTGTTTTACCTACACACAATAATAAAATAGTCATGCTACAAATGTACAAAGTCCAAAGAATTCCTTTCTGAATATTATGTAAAGTATTAAGTAGGCACTTATATTTGTATAACTAGTTACTTTAATTTATGAACAGGCTATTAGATTTACCCTTAATCAAACAACTTGTCACTTTTTTAAAAGCGATCAAGCCTCCAGGGTTTAATGGTTTTTCTCTTTTTGATTTGCTT